>CAJXPN010000401.1 GCA_913058025.1 uncultured Myxococcales bacterium
GGCTCGGAGATGTGTATAAGAGACAGCTCGGGGACGAGTCGCGCGCGGCGGACGCCTTCGAAGGGTCGGGCCGAGAGGGCTCGCGCTGGGAGGGCTGGAGGGACGCCGCGCTCGTGTCGCTGGCGAACGGTGACTCCGCGCGCGCGTTCGGGGCGATCCGCAAGGGCAGGAGGATCCACGAGGAGCCCGCGCTCTGGGACGCGCTGGCGAGCGCGAGCGGGAAGAAGCGCGCGAAGTGGTCCACGCGCGCGAAGAGACTCGCCGATGAGCTCGGCGAGTGCATGAAGGTCGAAGAGAAGAAGTGAGGCCCTGATCGGGCAAGCGACCTCAGGCGCTCAGGTACTCGACCTGGACCCAGTTCGAGAGGAGCTGGAGGTCGTTGAAGTACATGACGTCGTCGAGCCCGCCGGGGGCGCCGCCGCCGCCGAGGACGATGCGCGCGTCGGGGCCGAGGAGGCCGCGGAGCTCGGAGACTTGCCCTGCGACCGTGGCGGTGTTGGCGGCGGCAGAGACGCTCAGGAGCGCGGCGTCGGCGCCTGACTGACGCATCGCGTCGGCGATGGTGCGAAGCGGCGTGTCGATGCCGAGGAAGACGACCTGGCAGCCGAGCATCGCGACGACCACGGAGACCATGTGGAGGCCGATGGCGTGGTACTCGCCCGGGAGCGTGGTGCAGACCACGCGGGGGCCGCGGGCGCGCTCACTCAAGGGGCGCCACTGCTCGGAGAGGAACTTGCGGAGCTGGTTCGACGCGAACTGCTCATGGAGGACGGCGATGCGGCCTTCGAACCAGGCCTGACCGATCTCGCGAAGGAACGGTGAGAGGAGCTGGTTGAGGAAAGGCATCGCGCCGACGCGGTACCAGGTGCTCTCGAGCGACGTGCGCATGAGGTCGGCGTCCAGACGCATGGTCGCGTCCATCCAGCTCTCGACGATCTGGGCGGCGATGGCCGGGGCGACCTGGAGTCCGGGGTCGTAGGCGTCCGAGTCCACGTGGACAGGGGACTGCGTCGTGATCACGTCGGCCATCTCGGCCGCGCGGGAGACATCGAGCAGGACCTTGAGCGTCTCGATCGACTCACCGACGACGTTGACGGGGCGGTTGCCCTGGTCGATCGCAGCGCTTATGAGGCGCAGGTGAGGGATGACGGAGCTGCTGTAGCGGCGGTGCCCGGAGGCGGCGCGCTGGGGCTTGGGGAAGCCGTAGCGGCGCTCCCACGTGCGCAACGTCTCAACAGGTATCTCGGTGGCCTTGGAGACCGCGCCGATGCTCAGCGTCGCCCCTCCCTTTTCCGAATGTGTACCCATCATTACCAACCGAATCGTTCGAGGAATCCTCTGAGAGAGTGGCCGCGCTGCTCGCGCAAACCTTCGACGGACAGGATGCGAGCGACGGACCGAGCGGTGCGTGCGGTGTCAAGCAGAAGGCTGCTCGTAGGCGTCACCGATGCGGCCACGGAGGCCGACGCGGAGGCGGTGGAGGCGAGTCTTGACGGCCGGGACGGTGAGGTCGAGACGCTTGGCGATCTCCTCCTTGTCCGCGCCGCCGAGCTCCATCTCGAGGTAGAGGGCGCGGTTGGTGTCACTGACCTGTGAGAGGTAGTCGTCGACCTCCTCGAGCAGGCGCTTGCAGATGAGCGCCTGGTCGGGACGATCGTTGAGGTCGTCGGCGTCGTCGCGGGAGTGCATGTCCTTGAGCATCTCGTCCTCCATGGGGATCGGGACGCGCTTGTACTTGCGGACCTTCATCTTCGCCGCGTTGACCGCGATTCGGTACATCCACGACCACAGCGCGCTGTCCTCGCGGAACAGGTCGATCTTGCGGTGGACCGTCCAGAAGACGTCCTGGACGACCTCTTCGGCGTCCCACTCGTCCCGGACGACCCGACGCACGACGGCGAACACGCGGTCACGGTACTCGGAGTACAGGAAGAAGAGGGCGTCCGGGTCACGCTCACGAAGGCGACTGATCAGTTCAAGTTCGTTCATGGGTTCGTTCTCCTGTCCATCGAGCCTGTTCAAAACATCCAACGAGGATCAATATGAACAGGAACACCCCCGACGTCAACCCATCGCGACGCAAAAACCCGTGCAAAATCGCCAAAAACCCGTTCAAAAACAAAAAAGACAACAAAACCATTATCTTAAAAACCACTCACTTTACCCAGGAATCGACACAACCTGTACAGACCTGCGCTCCAATTCGGTTCAAACAGGATCGAACAGCCGTTCAAAAGGGGTATTCAACGGACAGATGGACAACAAAACCTGGTCAAATATGTGTTCAACACCCTCACAAAGGCCGCACGAACACAATTGAACAGGTTGACCTGTCCAGACCTGTCCACCCACATGTTCGAAGGAGCGGCTCGAGGGAGCCCGCGGAGTTCAGCGCGTGTGCCTGGTGAAGAGCATCGGCGCCCACCGGGTGATCTCGCCCAGGTGCTCGAAGCGCAGGACGCCCTCGAGATCGTGGGCGTTGGAGCCGCCGGTGGTCAGCTCACACGTGGGAGAGAGCTCACGGCTCAGGTCCAGGAGGACGTCGTGGTAGAGGCCCTTGGCGTCGGCGTGCACGTAGAGGCCCGACAGCGTGTCGCCGAGGTCGAGCGCGGACTCCCGGAGGTCGCGCGGGGACGTGCCCGCGGACAGAGTGATCACCCTGCACCCACACAGCGCCATGAGCACGGCCGCCGCGTAGGCGCCCACGCTCGGGCGTTGATCCAGGGCGAGCGCGCACAACACGGTCGGCCCCGACGAGCGGCAGGCGAGCTCGCGCAGGGGGCCCGCGAGGAAGCCGCGCATGCGAAGCTCGAGGAAGTCGGCGTGCCGGCGTGGCAGCGCGTTCAGGCGCACGCGCTCGTCGAGCTCGAACTCGAGCCTGGTCGTGTACGTCTCGAGGAAGCCGCGCACGCCGTGGGTGTACCAGGCGCGCTCGAAGCTGCGCTCGAGCGCAGACATGTTGAACGCCCTGGCGTACTCGATCCACAGCCCCACGAGCTCGATCGGCTCGGGAGGCGCGTCTCGGTCGGCGGCGCCCACACGCTCGAGCAGCGCGAGCGCGTCCTGCACGACGCTCGCGACCTCGGCCTCGCTCATCTGCAAGACCGCGCCTGGCCTGTAGCCCATGTCGATGGCGCGCACGGCCTGGCGCAGGCGGTCGACCGTCCCCTCCGAGTACATGCGGTGCCCGCCCTCGGAGCGCTCGGGCGAGGGGAAGCCGTAGCGGCGCTCCCAAGTACGCAGAGTCTCGGGTGGCACGCCCGTCAACGCGGACACCCCGCCGATCGTCATCATCTCGGTTCTGTCGAAGCGTTCCGACACTCGCCGACCTCCTTCACAAGCTGCGCTGCTCACACCACGATCCTAGCATCCATGCGCGAGACGGCAAACGCATCACCGGCCGCCCAGGTGAACGGTCTGTTGAGCGAGAGGATCGTTGGGGAAACCCGAGAACGCGACGACATTGTGTGCCTGGGTCACTCACGGGTGACGCGCACGGTATTACGACACGAGAGGGCTGGTATGGGCGGACTATTGAGAGACGGCGAGTGGATCACCAAGGAGAAGTGGGAGCAGAGCTCGGACGGTCACTTCAAGCGACAGGAGAGCGTCTTCAGAGACCGCACCTCCGTGGAGGCCGACGCGCGCTTCGAGCCGGGTAAGGGTCGCTACCACCTCTACGTCTCGCTCGCGTGCCCATGGGCACACAGGACGCTCATCGTGCGCGCGCTCAAGGGCCTCGAGGAGTCCATCTCGGTCAGCGTCGTCGAGCCCTTCATGGGCTCGGGCGGCTGGACCTTCGACGCCGACGCCGACGACGCGTCCACCCAGGACCACCTGTTCGGCTTCGACGCGCTGCACAAGGTCTACACAAAGGCCGACGCCACGTTCTCGGGTCGAGTCACCGTCCCCATCCTGTGGGACCGCGAGACCCAGACCATCGTCAACAACGAGTCCAGCGAGATCATCCGCATGCTCGATGAGACCTTCGGCGCGCTCGCCACACGCGACGCGATCCTCTACCCCGAGCACCTGCGCGACGCGATCGACGCGGCCACCGCCGACATCTACGAGCCCATCAACAACGGCGTCTACCGCTGCGGCTTCGCGTCCAAGGTCTCGGCCTACGAGGAGTCCTTCGACAACCTCTTCGCGGCGCTAGACCGTTGGGACAGCTACCTCGCCGACCACAGGTACATGGTAGGGGATCAGCTCACGCTCGCCGACGTCTGCATGTTCACCACGCTCGTTCGCTTCGACCCCGTCTACTACGTCCACTTCAAGACGAACCGCCAGCTCATCTCCCAGTACGAGCACCTCTCGGGCTACCTGCGCGACATCTACCAGACGCCGGGCATCGCCGAGACCGTGAACATGCACCACATCAAGCAGCACTATTACCGATCCCACACCCAGCTCAATCCGAAGGGGTTCGTCCCGAAGGGCCCGGTCCTCGACCTCGACTCGCCCCACGGGCGAGGCGCGCTCAGCTGACCCCGGGCGCGCCCTGACCGAGCGCGCGCGTGAGCGCCCACGCCATGAGCGCTCCGCGCGCGCTCCACGCGAGCGTGCGCAGCCAGTTCGTCGACACGAGCGAGGCGTGCGCCTTCTCGTCGAACCCCGACGCGAGCGCGTCGTGCATCGGCACCGAGAAGATCGCCGTGGTCCCCCACGCCACGGCCACCAGCGCCATCCCCACCCACATCGGCCCCGCGCCCACTCCTCGCGGCGGCGCGGCGATGAGCACCAGCGCGGTCATGAGCTCGACGAGCATCGCCGGCCCCACGATCAGCGTGATCAGCTTCACGTGCTCGGAGTGGTACGCCACGAACTCCCCCTCCCCCACCGCCGCGAACAGCGGGTAGTGGACGAGCTGGACCATCCAGATCACGCCGACCATCACCCCGGTCGCGAGGACGTTCGCAACGAGCGCGGCGGTCACGGCGAGGTCCCGAGCAGGGCCTCCGCGGCGCGCTCGCCCGAGCTCATCGCGCCCTCGATGGACGAGGTCTCCCGGTGGTCACCGCACACGAAGAGCCTGGCGCCCAGGCGCGTGGGGCGCTGGGGCGGCGAGAGCGAACCCGGCGGCTGCATCGGCTGCGCCTGCGGGACGTGCGCGACGGGGAGCAACCTCCTGTCTCTTATACACATCTGACGCTGCCGACGATCTA
>CAJXPN010000402.1 GCA_913058025.1 uncultured Myxococcales bacterium
GGCGCGTCGCGCCACGGGCGAGCGCGCTCGAGGAGCGCGCAGAGGTCGAGCCAGGACGAGCGAGATGGGGCAGCCTGCGCGTGCGCGCGCAGGTCGCCGAAGGGGATCGCGGGGTTCATGGGGCACCTCACCGTGGAGGCGGCCGCGCGGTCGTGTCTTTGGTGCGCGCGGGCCGCGAGCATGTTCGCGTCGGGGGCGCCTCGTTGGCGCGTCGACGGGCTGCTTCTAGCGGGGGGTGAGGCAGGGCAATGCAGGCTCCGGTGCGCCAACGGATGGGGCGCGTGTGAGGTCGGACGGCGTAACCCGGAGGCGCGCCCGTGGTATTCCAACGCGCCTCGAGTGTCGGCGGCCGAGGTCCGTCAGCGTGTAGAGATACTGTCTGCGCGTGGCGGTCTTTGTGGTATGTTGCCAGCAGCGATCGCGCCTGGAACAGGCGCGCGCGAACGTAGCCGCGGCGCGACGCCGCGACAGGGCAACCCCCACGAACGCGTGAGCATGTTCGAGCAAGGGCAAATTTTCGCGGACAGGTACACCATCGAGGGTCTCCTCGGTGAGGGTGGGTTCTCGTATGTCTTCAAGGCGACGCAGCTCGGCCTCGGGCGGCCCGTCGCCCTCAAGATCATCCACGCGCGCCGCCTGAGCATGCCGCTGCCGGACAGCTCGAATCAGCAGCTCGAGCGCCTGCACGAGCGCTTCGAGCAAGAAGCGCGCACGATCTCACAGCTCACCTCTCCTCACACCGTCACGCTCTACGACTACGGCATCGACGCCAGCGGTTGCCCGTTCATGGTGCTCGAGTACATCGACGGCATGGACCTGTCCGAGGTGATCCTGAAGCATGGGGTGCAGCAGCCCGAGCGCGTCACCGAGATCCTCCGGCAGGTGCTCGAGAGCCTCGCCGAGGCGCACGCCTACGGCCTGCTCCACCGGGACATCAAGCCCGCGAACATCGTGATGACGCAGGACGTGCGAGGGCGCGACCAGGTCAAGCTGCTCGACTTCGGCCTGGCCAAGGTGTTCGCCTCGGGCCAGGAGGAGCGCCGCGACCTGACCTCCGAGAGCCAGATCATCGGGACCCCGCGCTACATGTCACCCGAGCAGATCATGACGCCTCGTGACCTCACGTCGGCCTCGGACATCTACAGCCTCGGGCTCGTCGGCTTCGAGCTCCTGACGGGTCGCCCCGCGGTGGACGGGGTGGACACGATGTCGCTCATCGCCTCTCAGATCTCGAACGACTCGTTCTCGATTACGCCATCGGACGGCGTCCCACCAGCGCTCGCCTCGGTCATCAACCGGATGCTCTCGAAGACGGCGTCCGGTCGCTACACGACCGCAGAGCAGGTCCTCGCGGCGTTGGACGAGACGACGCGCGCGGTCGCGCCGCTGGTCGTGGCGCCGCGCCCCGTTAGCGTGGGGCCGAGCACCGAGCGCAAGCTCATCCTCGCCACGTTCGCCGTCGTCATGCTCTCGTGCATCCTCGGAGCCGTCGTCGTCCTGCAGTCGACCCGGTCGAGCGAGGCCAGCGAGGCGGCTGCTGCCTCGACTCCCTCGCCAGACACCTCCTCCTCCGTCGCCTCGAAGGAGCTCGACTCGCCCGAGGCCTTGGCGGCGACGCTCAGGCTCGCCGACAAGGGCCGGCGCCAGGGCACGCGCCTCATGGCGAACGATGCGTTGAGCCGACGCCAGGACGCGTTGGGCATCACGCGCGACGAGCTCCTCGACCTGGCGACGCCGACGTTCGGGCTGGACGCGCGCGGTGAGCGTGACTTCGACTACGGGGCGCGTGTGATCCGCATGAAGGTCGAGTCCGGGGAGCTGCTCTTCGAGGACCTCGCGACCGGCAAGACCCATACGAACGCGCCCAAGGGCCTCAAATCCGACGACGTCGACCAGGTCGTGGCCGCGCGCGCCGTCTTCGACGTCACCGTCAAGCCGATCCGCGCCGAGCTCGCGCTCCAGCGCGTCCGCCTCGAAGGCGCGATGTTGCGGGGCCGCCGCTGGAGCGTGGCCTGGTGGCGCGAGCATGTCGCGGCGCACGCGCTCTCGGGGCCGATGACGCGAGAGCTGATCTGGGAGATCTGGAGAGGCGGCGACCTCCTTACCTGCGCGCGCCCGACCGAGGACGGCGGCCTGATCGACGTCGACATGGAAGACGTCCGGATCGAGGACGGCGACGCGCTCGCGCTCGCCCACCCGGCGACGCTGGGCGACGCGACGAAGGGCTGGGTCGAGCACATGCTCAGCTTCGAGCTCACGCAACCCTTCGACCAGCTCTCTCGCGAAGTCTTCGGGCTCGAGGACGCGCGCGCGGTGATCGAGGACGCGCTCCGAAGCCGGGCGCTGCTCGACCCCAAGGTCCTGCGACGCCTCGGCCGAGAGGGTCCATACACCGACAAGCCATCGTCGAGCTGGGCGCGGCACGCGTTCAGCCTGCCCATGCGCTCGAGGGACACGCTCTCGCTGTTTCTCGTGGCCTCGTCGACGCAGCCAGACGCCATGGAGCTCGACGACATGAAGAGGCGCTTCTCGCCCATGGACTTGCCCACGCTCGACGCGGTGACCCGCTCCGAGTGCGCCCGCGTGCTGACGCTCGCGAGGTACTCGCCGTGACCTGGACATCCGAACGAGTCCCCTGAGCGAGGCGACGGCCGCCGTGAATCGTCACGGCGACCGTCGAGCGCTCCCCCGCACTGGAGAGGCTGGCCGCCAGGTGATCATGGATCACGGCGGCCGGATCGCTCAGAGGCCGGTGGCCTGGCACACGACCGAGGTCGAGCACGAGAACGTGCAGTCCGCCGTCGCCTCACAGGTCTGACCGCAGCCACCGCCCGAGCACGAGAACGAGCACGTGGCGCCCGCCTCACAGATCTGAGCGCACCCGGCGCCGGTGCACGAGGCGGTGCAGGTCGAGCCCGACGCGCAGATCTGGGTGCAGCCTCCGCCCGAGCAGGACTGCTCGCAATCGTCGCCGTCGCAACGCTGCGAGCAGCTCCCGCCGTCGCACGTCACGTCACAACCGACGCAGCTCTGCTCACAGTTGCCGTCGGGGCAGTCCGGGGGGGTCGTGTCTCCACCGCAACCCGCCAACGAACCCGCCAACGAGCCAACCAGAACGAACGAAAGCCAGAGCTTCTTCATGTGCGCCTCTTTTGTGTGTGTTGGCACACGTTTACACAGCACACGACGCCGCGTACAGCGCGCGGCGACGCAAGCGAGGCCCCATATGTCATTCGCGAGGCGAAGACGGCAGGCGCGCAGAGTCCTCATGGACTTGACGACGAGTCGGCCGTGCGTCAATTGTGTCACGTAGACACATTGAGCCACCGAGGAGCCGCCGTGAACGTCGTATGGGCCATGCAAGAGCCACCGGAGCGCATCGAGCGCTCGATGTTCCTGGCGGGGCCGACGCCGCGCGCCGGGGTCGGCCCCGCGTGGCGCGGCGAGGCGCTCGAGGCGCTCGAGGCGCTGGGGTACGACGGCGTGGTGTTCGTCCCGGAGCCCGAGGACGGGGCGTGGAGGCAGGACTACGTCGGCCAGGTCGACTGGGAGGAGCGGTGCCTGCACATGGCCGACGTGGTGGTGTTCTGGGTGCCGCGCGAGCTCGGGGACATGCCCGGGTTCACGACGAACATCGAGTGGGGGGTGTGGCACGCGTCGGGCAAGGTCGTGCTGGGGTCGCCGCCGCAGGCTCCCAAGATGCGCTACATGCAGGCGTACGCCGAGCGCCTCGGGGTCCCGCAGGCGTCGACGCTCGCGGGGACGCTCGAGCGCGCGATCGAGCTGATGGGCGCGGGCGCCGCGCGCGAAGGAGGAGCGCGCGAGGTCCCGCTGCACATCTGGCGGACGAAGGAGTTCCAGCGGTGGCACGCGTCGCACGTGGCCGCGGGGCACCGGCTCGACGGCGCGCGCGTCGAGTGGCAGCACCGGACGAGCCGCGGGGAGCTGTTCGCGTGGATCGTGAAGGTAAATGTGTACGTCCCCGAGGAGGCGCGCCACAAATCGGGGGAGGTGATCCTGGGGAGGCTGGACACGTCGAGCGTGCTGGCGTTCAGGCGCGGAGAGTCGCTCGAGGACACCCAGATCGTGCTGGTGCGGGAGTTTCGGAGCGCGGCGTCGGGGCCAGACGCGTACGTCTGGGAGCTGCCGGGCGGGTCGAGCTTCGACGGGGACGTGGGGCCCGAGGACCAGGCGACCGAGGAGCTCGAGGAGGAGACGGGCGTGAGGATCGAGGCGCGGAGGCTGCGCGCGCACGGCGCCCGCCAGGTGGCCGCGACGCTGCTGACGCACCAGGCGCACCTGTACTCGGTGGAGCTGACCGACGAGGAGCTCGCGCGGTTCGAGGCCGAGGCGGGCGTGGTGCACGGGGCGCACGACTCGGAGCGCACGACGGTGCACGTGGTGCGCGTGGGGGAGATGCTCGAGCGGGGCGACGTCGACTGGGGGGTCGTGGGGATGGTGCTGTCCGCGCTCGCGTGATCCATCGTTCGGGACGATCGCGACGCGATCGGTGGCGAAATCCGCGGGGGGGTGACCTCATGTATCCTGTCGACGCTGGAGAGAGGGCCGATCGCAGGACGATGACGGGAGCGAGGTATGGAGGATTCGGGCGCAGTGGACTGGGGGAAGATGGCGATGAGGCTGACGGTGTATGCGCACCGGAGGCTGCGTCGGATCGGAGTGGAGGACGCGTCGCTGGCCGAGGACTACGCCTCGGAGGCGATCAGGCGCCACTTCGACGACGCGTACGCGGGGTGGAGCGGCGAGGACCCGCTGCTCCACCACCTGGGGAGCGTGGTGAACGGGCTGGTGAGCAACCTGAGGCGCAAGCGGGCGCGCAGGCCGGCGCACCACGAGCTCGATGAGCAGCGCGCGCCGGAGGACGCGCGCCTGGGGCCCGAGCACCAAGTGGAGACGAGGGAGCTCGCGCGGGTCGCGCTCGCGGCGTTGCGCGCGCGCCTGGACGGGGACGACGTCGCCGAGGGCATCGTGGCGCAGCTGCTGGTCGGGGAGGATCGCCCCAGGGCGATCGCGCTCGCCCTCGAGCTGGACGTGCGCGAGGTCTACAACGCGAACCGAAGGCTCAAGAAACACTACGCCGCGGTGCGCGAGGAGCTGAGCGCCTGTCTCTTATACACATCTGACGCTGCCGACGATCTACTCTGTGTAGA
>CAJXPN010000403.1 GCA_913058025.1 uncultured Myxococcales bacterium
TCCCTGGTGATGTCCTCATCGGAGCGCGTGATGCGGTACGCGAGGCCCTCGGCGGGAGCGTCCCCGCTGAGCTCGAGCTCGAAGTCGACCGAGGTCTGACCTGGCTTGATCGTGAAGAGCGTCTCGGGCGAGTTCGTGGGCGCCAGGGCTGGCAACGCCTCGGCGCGCGCGCCCTCGTTGTCTCCGAGCGCTCCGATCAGGCCTGACGCAGAGGGGGTCACGCAGCGCCCGCGTGACGCGTCGCATGACTCTCCCGAGCCACACCCCGCGTCATCCGAACACTCCTGTGAGCACGCGCCCTGGAAGCAGAAGCGACCCTCGACGCAGTCGGAGTCGAGCGCGCAGCCCGTCACCGACTCGATCGCCACGGGCTCCAGCTCCGTCGCCACGAGGTCATCGAGCGTGGCCAGCGGGCCTGTGTCGGGAGGCGTCTCTTCGGATGGGCCGCACGCCATGAGCGTCGCGCACACGGTCGTCATCCACACGAACTTCGAGTTCATATCGTCCCTCTGTCATCTCGGTTCGAGATGGTCTTATTTTTTGGTTTTTGTTGGATACGATCCACGTTGGGGTGTGTGGGTTCTTTTGGCAAGGTGCCCTTTGGTATGCCGACAGATGAAAGGTCGCCATCCTGGGGGGTTATGGTGTCTAGCCCGTCGGAAAATGAGACCGAGCACCCGCGACCGAAAGCCGCCTGAGATGGGGCTCGTCCCGACCGCTCATGGCGCGTAGATCGCCTCGACGGTCGCCGAAGAGCCGTCCACCTTCACGTGCAGCGTCGGTCGAACAGCCGAGCCGTCGTGCCACCAGCTTGCCCCGTCGCCCTCACGCAGCGCCTCGAGCGAGGCCGCCCGCGCGAGCTCGGCGCCCCCCGACGTGACCTGCTCGGGCGACCCGGCGCGGCCCACCAGCTCGACCTCCCACTCGCCCGTGAACTCCGCGCCCGAGGTGAGCGCGAACGACTCCGTCGCGCCGGCGCGCGTGTACTCCACGCGCGCGCCGTCGAAGAGCGTGAACGCCGTGGTGGCGTCCACCGAGTGCGCGCCCGCGCGCACGTGCAACCGGCCAGGGCTCGTCGCGTAGGAGTCCACGCGCTCGGGCTCGCCGGTCGGTGAGAGCGAGTCGATCGTCGGGCGCAGCATCGGCACGATCCCGCCCGCCGCCAGGAACAGCGGCAGCTTCGAGAGCGGCGCGTCCACCATGACCTCTCGGCCACCCTCGACGACCTCGCCCGTCCACCAGTCGATCCACTGACCCGGGGGCAGCGTCACGGGGCGCTCACGCATGCCCTCACGCACCACGGGCGCCACGAGCAGGTGGTCACCCATCATGTACGTGTCGTCAGGGTGCACGCCGAGCTCCGGGTAGGCGAGCCCGAGCGGGCGCTGGATCGCGCGGCCGTCCTCGCCCAGCGTGGCCGCGTAGCTCCACACGTAGGGGAACAGGCGCAGGTGCAGGCGCGTGTAGGTGCGGTACCAGCCCAGCATCTCCTCGTCGAAGCCGTTGGCCTCCTCGAACTCCCAGGCGACGTCGTTCGCGCTCGTGCCGATCTGCATGACCGTCGAGAGCGCGGTCTGCTGGAACCAGCGGGTGAAGGTCTCCTTGCTGGTGGGCGAGTGCCTGTAACCGCCGGTGTCCGAGCCATAGAAGGGGAAGCCGCTGGGTCCGAGGCCCAGGCCCGCGATGAGCGCCGCGGGCAGGCCGCCCACGCCGACGACCTCGCTCCCGTCGGCCTTCGTGAAGGTCTCCCGGTGGTAGGTCATCGTCGCGTCGAGGTCGCCAGGCCAGATGATCACGCCCATCGTCTGGTCGCCCCACGTCGCCGCGCGGCAGAGCAGGAACGGCGCCTGCGGGTCGAGCGTCTCGTAGTAGGTCTGGTGGTAGTAGAGCTGGAAGCGCTGGTGCTGGACGCGCTCGGTCGTCCCGTCGAAGAACTCCCACGGCGTGCGCGCGCCGAGCAGGCCAGGGACGATGTCCTCCATGTAGTCGAGCTTGTAGCCCTCGAAGCCCATCTCCGTGTAGCTGCGCAGGTTCCCCTTCCACCACTCGCGCGCCGCGGGGTTCGTCAGGTCGAGCGCCTTGCCCCAGGGGTTGAGCGAGATGCCCGAGCGGATCGGGTAGTAGCCCTCGTCCCTGGCGACCTCGATGAGCGGGCGCGCCGAGGCCTCGGCCTCGTCGAGGTAGGGCGTGTGCCACAACCCGATGCGGAACCCCAGCCTGTGCGTCAGCTCGACCATCGCCTCGGGGTCGGGGAACTGCGAGGGCAGGAAGTCGAACGTGTTGACCGAGGTCGCGTAGGGCCGGTCGATCCAGACGCCGCTCGCGGGCAGGTCCAGGTCGCGCATGATGTCGAGGTCGCTCTCCAGCTGGGCCTGGTCGTCGTTCTCGTCGCGCCAGACCAGCGGGCCGTAGGCCCAGCGCGCCGGCAGCAGCGGCTGCCCCGTGACCTCGTAGTAGTGGCGCGTGACGTCGAGCGGGTGGGGCGCGGCGAACAGGTGCACGTCGAGCCCATCCTTGGTGTTGAACCCCGTCCCGAAGATCACATCCACGCGGTCGTCGTCCTCGGACGCGACGCCGAAGGCGGCGGGCGCCGGGTTCTCCACGAACATGCCCCACCCGCGCGTGCCCGTGATGAACGGGATCGGCACGTGCGCCTCGTTGTAACCCGACTCGATCCCGCCCTCGGGGATGAGGTGCATCGCGCGCACCTGCCCCCGGTGGTCGACGTGGTCGAAGTACTCACCGAGCCCGTAGAACGCCTCCTGGGCGTCGACGACCGGCCTCAGCCTCATATACGCGACGGTCTCGAGGGCGGCCTCGCCGGGGAGCAGCCGCATCTTCACGCGCCCGTCGTCTCCCACGGAGAGCGTGAGCGTCGCCTCGAGTCCTCCCTCGAACGTCGCGTCCAGCGCAACCTCTCCCGCCTCTCCACCCTCGGACGGGGCCAGGCCCGTCAGCGACCTCCACCCCTCGACTCGCGGCCGCCGCCCTGCGGCCTCGCCCAGGAACCCATACGGGTCGTAGCTCGCGTTGTCCTGGAGCGCGGCGACCTGGCCGAGCGCGATCCCGTCGGCGGGGAACGTGAGCAGCGCGTCCTCCCCCGGGGCGCCCCACGTGAGCTCGCGCGCAGCGAAGTCCACGCGCAGCCGCCACGCCCCGGCGTCGAGCTCGAGCGGCGCCGCGGCACTGTCGCTCGCGTCCGCGTCCTCTCCTTGCGCGCCGTCCGCCAGAGCGTCCGCGCCAGCGTCCTCGCGCGCCGCGCCGCCATCCTGAACTGGCGCGGAGCCTGGCCCCGGACACCCCATGAGAAGGGCGGAGAGCAGGGCGATCGAGGTCTTCGTTTTGGCGCTCATGCGTGCTCCTCCTGGGGCGGTGGGTCGGGTTGGCGACGAGTCTGTAGACTGGATGCTTCCGTGTCCAGCGTTCATGGGGGAACGCGCGCTTTGGGCGTAGACAACCCTTCGGGGTTGGCATAAAATCAAAGGCGCTTAGTGTTGCGTTGTGCCGACGACAGTAGTCGCATCGGCGCACCCCCACTGATTTGGAGAGAGGGTCTCTCCATGGGGATTGGCGCCGCGAAACGAACAACCGGATCTTAGGAGAACATGGCCAGGCATTCACGTAGTAAGGACGTCCGCGAGAGTCAGGACGAAGGCGCGCGCATCAACAAGCGTATCCGAGCCTTCGAGGTTCGCGTGATCGATCCCGACGGAGAGCAGCTCGGGGTCATGCGCCTCGAGGATGCGCTCGACAGCGCCCAGGGGTTTGGTCTGGATCTTGTGGAGGTCGCGCCCAACGCGCGCCCGCCCGTCTGCAAGATCATGGACTACGGCAAATACAAGTACGAGATGAGCAAGAAGGCTCAGAAGTCCAAGAGCGCACGCGTGGAGCTCAAGGAAATCAAGATGCGTCCGAAAACGGACGAGCATGATTTCCATACGAAGCTCCGCAAGGCTCGCGGCTTCCTCGAGAAGACGAACAAGGTGAAGTTCACCGTCCGCTTCCGCGGACGCGAGATCACGCACCCTGAGATCGCCCGCGCCATGCTCGAGCGCGCTGCCAAGATCCTGACCGACGTCTCCGACGTCGAGGCGAACCCCCGCCTCGAAGGGCGCGCCATGACGATGACGCTCAACGGCACAGGTCCTCCCGAAGAGGTGCCCGAGAATCTTCTCGACTCCAACGAGTCCTGACCTCGCCCGGCCCTCCAACTCACCTTGCATGACCCTTATGAACTCTATATAAGGCTCTTCCCTTCGAGGCGCTCCGACCCAATGCGGTCCGGGGCGTCCCTCGTGTTGGGACATCATCGAGAACGTCTAAATAGGCGCGGCCAGGTTCAGGGTTCCCTTCGAATCCTCCCCCCGCGCCGAGAAAGGAGCAGACCATGCCCAAGATGAAGACGCACAGCGGTGCCAAGAAACGCTTCAAGAAGACGAAGAGTGGCAAGATCAAGCACCGCAGCAAGAACCGCTCGCACATCCTGACCAAGAAGACGAGCAAGCGTAAGCGTCGCCTTCGTAAGGACGGCTACATCTCCAAGGCCGATCAGGCTCGCGTGAAGCGTATGCTCGTCAAGTGAACCCCTCCCGGGTCACTTCACGCTCATCAGACATTTAGAATCGCTCAGGCAGCGATGTGGGTGGCCACTTGGTGTGGTCCTCCCCTGATCCTGAGCCAAACGAGAAGAGTTCGTCATGCCGCGCGTCAAAAGGGGCTTCAAGGCCCGCCGTCGTCGTAAAAAGATCTTGAAGGCTGCCAAGGGGTACTACGGCTCACGCCATACCCTGTTCCGCATCGCCAAGGAGACCGTCCACCGTGCCTGGGCCTACCAGTACCGTGACCGTCGCCAGCGTAAGCGCCACTTCCGCCGCCTCTGGATCGTGCGCATCAACGCCGCCACACGCCTCAACGGCATGAGCTACTCGAAGTTCATCGGTGGACTCAGCAAGGCTGGCGTCGAGCTCGACCGTAAGGTCCTCGCCGACCTCGCCGTCTTCGACCCCGCTGGCTTTGCCAAGGTGGTCGAGGTCGCGCGAAAGGCCCTCGCCTGACGCCGAGCGCCTCACGGCGCACCTGTTCGAACGAGAGACCTCGCCACCTGCACCTCGCACACCTGTCTCTTATACACATCTCCGAGCCCACGAGACAGGCAGAAATCTC
>CAJXPN010000404.1 GCA_913058025.1 uncultured Myxococcales bacterium
TCGTGGGCTCGGAGATGTGTATAAGAGACAGACCTCGCACACCGCGCGCCGTCGTTTTGACGACGCCGCGCGACGCGCACGCAGCGGCGAGGTCTCTCTTTTTTTTGGCCCGCACATCCTCGCACTCGACACCCAACGGAGCGTGACATGGACGACATCGAATCCCTCGAGCGTGACCTCGCCGCACTCGCCGCCGAGGCTCAAGACGCACTCGCCTCGGCCGCCGACCGCGAGGACGCCATCCAGATCAAGAACCGCTACCTCGGCCGCAACGGCCAGGTCGCCGCGCTCATGAGGGTGCTGCGCGACCTGCCCAACGAGGCCCGACCTCGCGCTGGACAGGCCTCCAACGCCTGCAAGCGCGCCATCGAGGCGACCTTCTCCTCGCTCATGGAGCGCATCGCCGCTGACGAGCTCGCGCGCCGCATCGAGGCCGAGCGCCTCGACATCTCGCTCCCCGCACGTCGCCCCCACACGCTCGAGCCCAACCCGCTGCGCGCCGTCGAGCAGGACCTCATCGACATCTTCGCCGCCGCCGGCTTCGAGGTCGCCTCGGGACCCGAGGTCGAGCGCGACTTCTACAACTTCGAGGCCCTCAACTTCCCGCCCGACCACCCCGCCCGGGACATGCAGGACACCTTCGTCCTCGAGGGCGAGGATCTGCTCATGCGGACCCACACCTCTCCCGTCCAGATCCGCACCATGCTCGCCTACGAGCCGCCCATCCGCGTGATCTCACCGGGGCGCGTCTACCGCGTCGACGAGGACCCCACGCACAGCCCCGTCTTCCACCAGGTCGAGGGCCTGCTCATCGACGAGGGCGTCACCTTCGCCGACCTCAAGGGCACGCTGCGCTACTTCATCGACGCGTGCTTCGGCCTGCAGGCGCGCGCTCGCTTCCGCCCCAGCTACTTCCCCTTCACCGAGCCCAGCGCAGAGGTCGACATCGGCTGCATCTTCTGCGACGGCGACGGCTGCAGCGTGTGCTCGCACACCGGCTGGCTCGAGATCATGGGCTGCGGGATGGTCGACCCCAACGTCCTCGAGCACGTCGGCATCGACCCCGACCGCTTCTCCGGCTTCGCCTTCGGCATGGGCGTCGAGCGCATCGCGATGCTCCGGCATCGGGTGCCCGACATCCGCCTCATGTTCGGCAACGACCTGCGCTTCCTCCGTCAGTTCTCCTGACCTCCGGGACGCTCGGCAGGCACACGAAGACGCACACACGAACGGTCATCATTCAAAGGCATTGAGACATGAAGGTTAGCTGGAACTGGCTTCAGAATTGGGTCGATCTCTCAGGACTCTCCATCGACGACGTCACCCACGAGCTCACGATGCTCGGTCTAGAGGTCGACGCCGTCGAGAACGTCGGCGAGGGAGTCTCCGGCGTCGTCGTCGCGCGCATCGACTCCATCGAGCCCCACCCCGACGCCGACAAGCTCGTCGTCTGCAAGGTCGACGTCGGCGACGGCGAGCTCCGCCAGATCGTCTGCGGCGCCAAGAATATGGCCACCGGGGACTTCGTCCCCGCCGCGCTCCCTGGCGCGACACTCCCCACGATCGACTTCGAGATCGGCTCCCGCAAGATGCGCGGCGTCCTCTCACAAGGGATGCTCTGCGGCGCCTCCGAGATCGGCTTCGCCGATCTCGAGGACGGCCTCTGGATCCTCCCTCGCGACCTCGCCCCCGGCGCGCCCATCATCGACGCGCTCGGGCTCGCGGACACGATCGTCGAGATCAGCCTCACGCCGAACCGCCCCGACTGCCTGAGCCACCGCGGCGTCGCGCGTGAGATCGCCGCGTCCTTCGAGCGCGAGCTCATCGCGCGCCCCGAGCCCGCACCCGACGCAGCTTGGAGCAACGACGCTCCCGCCGCGACGACGCACGCGGGCCTGAGCATCGAGGACGCGAAGGGTTGCTCGCGTTACGCCTACGCCGTGCTCGAGGGCGTCACCGTCGGGCCGAGCCCGGACTGGCTCCGCCAGGCGCTCGAGTCGATCGGTCAGCGCTCCGTGAACAACCTCGTCGACGTCACGAACTACGTCCTCATGGACGTCGGCCAGCCGCTCCACGCCTTCGACCTCGACAAGCTCGCGGGCCCCGAGATCACCGTGCGCCGCGCGCGCGCCGGAGAATCACTCGAGGGCATCGACCACAAGGATTACGAGCTCGTCACCGAGGACCTCGTGATCGCCGACGCGGACGGCCCCGTGGCCATCGCCGGCGTCATGGGAGGCGCGGCGACCGAGGTCGGCGAGGGCACCACCCGCGTCCTCATCGAGTGCGCCTACTTCGACCCGACCTCGGTGCGCCGATCCGCGCGCCGCCACGGCCTCCACACCGAGTCGAGCCACCGCTTCGAGCGCGGCATCGACGCGGGCGCCACGCTCGCGAACCTCGAGCGCGCCGTCGCGCTGATGCTCCGCGCGCTCGGCGGGGAAGCGAAGGTCGCCAGCGGCTGGGCGCTCGTCGAGGACGCCCCGGCCGAGCATGCCCACATCACTCTGCGAGACGGTGAGGTCGAGCGGATCCTCGGGGTCGAGCTCTCACGCGAGGAGGTCCGAAGCCTGCTCACGGGGATCGGCCTCGAGGTCACCTTCGCCGAGGGCGCGCTCGAGGTGACCGTCCCGACCTGGCGCCCCGACCTGGAGCGCCCCATAGACCTCATCGAGGAGGTCGCAAGGCTCCACGGCTACGACGAGCTCCCCGAGCGGATGCCCGTGGCCCAGATGGGCCAGCCGCACGTCGTCCGCAAGGACGCGCGCCACGCCCCCACGATCGTGTCGCGTGAGACGCGCGACCGCCAGCGCCGCATGCGCCGCACGCTGCTCGACGCCGGGCTACACGAGGCGATCAACCACAGCTTCATGGGCGACGACGACCTCGCGATGCTCGACGCATCCGACTTCGCGCCGCTTGCGCCTTCGCGCCACCTCGCCAACCCGATGGCGCGCCACCAGGCGCACCTTCGCACCACGCTCGCTGCGGGGCTGCTGAACTCCTGGAAGGCGAACTGGGCTCAGCGCGAGGGCGACATCGCGCTCTTCGAGTACGGCCGCGTCTGGCTGGGAGAGGACGAGCCCGAGCGGATCGGCTTCGTGCTCAGCGGCGCCGCCGAGTCTCATTGGGGCGGCACGCGTGACTGGGACTTCTACGACGCCAAGGGTCTGGTCGAGGCGCTCGCCGGCCCCTACGACGTCTCGGGCGCGCGCTGGCGCGTGCCGACCGAGCTCGTCCCCTACCTGCACCCCGGCGTGCAGGCGGAGTGGGTCGACGGCGACGAGCGGCTCGCGATCGTGGGCCAGCTCCACCCGTCGTACACCCAGCGTGAGGGCTTCAAGGGCTTCAAGGGCGCGCGGCTCGTCGGTGAGGTCGCCGTCGACGCGCTCCTCGCCCGCACTCCGGCCGCGCCCCCCGTCCACCACGCGCTCTCGAAGTACCCGGCGGTGGTCCGTGACTTCGCGCTCGTGCAAGGAACGGGAGAGTCGTACGCCAGGCTCGACGACGCTCTGCGTGGTCTGCTCGCCGAGGGCGGAGAGGCCGCCAACCTGATCAAGGGCTGGCGCGTCTTCGATGTCTACGAAGGCGAGGGGCTCGGTGATGGGGAGCGCTCGGTCGCGCTCCAGGTCACGCTGCGCGCCGAAGACCGGACGCTCGGTGACGAGGATATCACTGCGACCTCCGAGGCGATCCTGGCGCGTTTGACCGAGAACGCTGGCGCTCGGCTCAGGTAAGCGAGCCTGAACGTTCGAGAAAGCACGAGGGTGCGTCCAGAAACCGCTTGAATCATTCGAACCATGCGGTTACAAAGCTTGGACGCCGCGATGGCGTGATTTTTTATGCGAAAAATGCAGCGCGCGTAAGGACTTGCATGATGCAATCCGTGAGCACTGCTTACATGGCGCCAGCACGATCAAATACGACGAGAGTCCAAGCATGAACGACGTGATGAACGACAACACCGTGACCAAAGCCTGCATCATCGATGAGGTGTACGAGCGTGTGAACGCGTTGCAGGAAGAGGAGAGTGAGCAAGTCATCACGAAGAAGGAGGCCAGCGAGTACGTCGAGGCCGTCCTCGAGACGATGAAGGACGAGCTCGCGCGCGGTCAGGAGATCAAGGTCAGCGGCTTCGGCAAGTTCGAGGTCCGCGCCAAGGGCCGCCGTATGGGCCGCAACCCCCGCACGAACGTCGAGATCGAGATCCCCGCCCGTTGCGTGCTCCGGTTCAAGGTCAGCCAGGTCCTCAAGGATCGCCTCAACGGCAAGCGCTGAGAGCTCCGGCCGCTCCCCTACAGGGAGGCCGAAAAAAGCGCGCGGCCGCAGAAGCGGTCCGCGCGCTTTTCGTTTAATGTGGTGTCGTAAGAACATGCATCCACATCACGTGATCACCTTCGGGAGAGGCAAGAGGCCATCCCCGATCACGCGAGTGTGGGCGACGTCCAGAGACTCGAGACGACGAGGAGAGACGAGGTGGCGAAGCTAGGGAAGGTGGAGATACCGGACAAGCCGTCGTTCAAGATCGGCGAGGTCGCGAAGCTGCTCGGCGTCGAGGCGTACGTGCTACGTTACTGGGAGAGTGAGTTCGACGAGCTCGTGCCGTCGAAGACGCGCAGCGGTCAGCGCGCGTACATCGCCGCTGACATCGAGCTCCTGGTTCGCATCCGCGCGCTGCTCTACGACGAGATGTACACGATCGCAGGGGCGAGGCGTCAGCTCGAGCTCGACCCCGGCGGCGACGGCGCGCCTCCAATCACGGTGGGCCGCGCGGCCGAGCTCGAAGGAGACCTCGAGGCGGCGTCCCGCGAGCGCGACGAGCTCGCCAGCGAGCTCGCCCGCTCCCGCGGCGAGCTCTTCGAGGCGCTCGAGGCGCTCGAGTCCGGCGGCGCGCCCTCTGCGCGCGAGCGTGAGCTCGAGCACGAACTCTCCGAGATGGCCGATCTCCTCCAAGAGCGCACCCGCGCGATGGCGTCGATGGAGGCCGAGGGCACCGGCGACGCCACCCGCGAGCGCGAACTCGCCGAGGCTCTCGAGATCGCAGACGGCGACCGCGTCCGCGCCGAGCGCGCGCTCGATGCCTACCGCGAGCAGGTCAACGCGCTCGAGGAGCAGCGCGCATCGCTCGAGCGCCGCCTCGACGAG
>CAJXPN010000405.1 GCA_913058025.1 uncultured Myxococcales bacterium
ACCTCTTCGTGTCTCGCCGCGCCGACGCCGCCGAGGCCGCCTCGATGGTCACGTCCTCGCTCGCCCGCGAAGGCCACGCCGAGCTCGCGCTCGTCTACGGTGAGCTCGCCGTCGAGAGCGCGCCCGCCCGGCCCCACTCCTACTACCACCGCGGCCTCGCAAAGATCGTCTCGGGCGACGTCGAGGGCGCGCGCGCCGACCTCGCCAGAGGCCTCGGCTCCGGGATCATGCTCAACGCGCGAGCCTTCGGCTACGCGCACATCATCGCGGCCGGCCTCGCCGCGCGGCACAAGCACGACGACCTCGCGCTCGAGCTCGCCTCGACCGCCTCTTCGATCCCTGCCGGCATCGAGTCCGTCACCACGCCCGCCCTCAACTCCATCAACTCGCTCGTGCTCGAGAAGCGCCCCGACCTCGGGCTCAGGCTCGTCGAGCGAGACTTCCCCTCGGTCGCGACCGGCTCGACGCCGCTCACCTCGGCCTTCGCGCCCACGCTCTCCGGCCTGTACGAGCTCTCGGGTCGGCGCGATCAAGCCTTCCAGACCTACCACGACGCGATCCGCTGGCAGCTGCTCCACGAAGGCCCGACGCTCGACCCCATAAAGGGGATCCCCACGCTCTCGAACAACCTCTCCTACACGTTCTCGACCACCAACGAGAACGTCGACGAGGGTGAGGTGCTCGTCCTCAAGTCCATCGCGCTTAGCGACGCGCGCCAGAGCGAGTTCATCGACACGCTCGGCTGGATCTACTTCCGGCAAGGCAAGCTCGCGTCCGCCGAGGCCGAGATCTCACGCTCGCTACGCACTACCCGATCCCCCGACTCGTCGCGCCGCGAGCTCTACCAACACCTGGCAGCGATCAAGCAAGCTCGAGGCGACTCCGAGGCCGCCGCGTGGATCTACGCCTACATCTCGACCCTCCAGTGAGCACCTCCCTCATGCGGTCGGGTCTTTCGATCGCGTGAGGATCACACGGGTCCTCCCCTACCCCTCCCTCGCGTCCTACATTGGGTACAGCACGCAGGAGCACACCACGTCCTCCTGCCTGGACTCCAATGTCCCTTGAGGAGGTGCGTCATGATCCCGATGAATCGAACCGTCGTCGACTCGAGCATGCTCATCGCGGTGAGCTACGACTCCACCTCCGAAGAGATGGACCTCGAGTTTCACAGCGGCGCAATATACCGCTTCTTCGACGTCCCACACGCCATCGCCCAGGCGCTCCTGGACGCCCCCTCCAAGGGGAAGTTCTTCAACGCATGGATACGCGACCTGTTCGCCTTCGAGCACGTGCGCGACCACGGCGGCCGGCGCACCTTCTCGCAGCCCTCGGAGCTGCCCGCCTGAGCGGCCAGGCCCGAGGTCTCAGCCCCCTCGGGTGGACCCAGGCCACGACGCGAGCGCGCGGCCGACCTCGCGCTCGAGGGCTCGCGCGCTCCTGTCGAGCTCGTCGACGGAGGGGTCGACCGCGAGCTCGAGCGAGCCCATGAGCCTGTGGCAACGCGTGTGCAACACCTCGAGCTGCTCGACCTCGATCGAGTCCAGCTCCATCCTCCCCCTCAAGTGGTCCACCCTCGCGCTCGTGATCCTCGCGTCGAGGCGAGCGAGCGCGTCGCCGAGTTCGTCGCGCGCGCGCGTGTTGGCGACGCGGCCAAGCGACGCCCGGCGCGCGCCCTCGAGCACGCCCCTGCGCGCCTGCTCGAACACCTCGCCCGCGCGCAGCGTCCGCTGATCCGAGTCGACCGCAGGAGCACGTACGTCGTCCCCCGTGACCTGCGGCTCGACCACCTCGAGGGTGGCCTCGCGCGCCGGGGCGTTCGGCGACGCTGGCATCTCCGAACGCTCCGGCGCGCACCCGATGGAACACACGACGAACAGACACGACGCCCAGACGGGCCATGAACTCGAACTCATTCCTGCTCCACACTCGAGGGAGATGACGCCGTGGCGCGTCACGTATGACGCCCCGGCAGAGGGGGGTGCATCCTGCCCACGGAAGAGGTCGCGTCAAGCGCGACTTCTCCGCCATCCTGGAGAAAAATGACACGCTCGGTGGTTTTCTTGAGCCGTTTCATGGGTGTCCGACCACTGAGTAGGTGGAAGAAACTAGACACACCATGATCCGGCTCGCGCGCTCACTCGTTGAATACGAGCGACGATGCGATCTGTACTGGTGGTTAGAAGGTCACTTCAACAATTCGATCTCAAGGCGCGCCCCCTCCTCCGGAGCGCGTGCGCCGACGTGGGTCATGGGATCTCGAGAGTAAGGAGTCGATGTGAAGAGTGTGTATCGATCCTGGGCACTGGGCGCCGCGGCGCTCACTGCACTGGGAATCTCTCAACCCGCCTGCGGTGGTGGCGAAGAGCAAGTGGTCGAGCAGGAGGATTGCGTCTCCAACCGCGACCACTTCAACAAGAAGGTCTGGAAGCCGGTGCTCGAGCAGCAGTGCTTCAGCTGCCACAACCAGTCTGGGGTCGCGGCGTACACTTCGCTCGTGCTCCAGCCGAGCGCCCAGACAGGACACATCGACGCCAACCTCGAGGCCTTCACCAAGGCCGCGCGCTACGAGGTCAACGGAAGCTCGGTGCTCGTCCAGAAGCCCCTCGGGATGCTCGAGCATCAGGGCGGCGCGGTCCTCCAGGAGGGCAGCGAGGAGTTCGAGGCGATCACGACCATGCTCGCCCGCCTCGAGGACCCCGTCGTCTGCAACGACGAGGTCGAGGTCGACGACCACTTCGCGCCGCTCGACCCCGACGACCCCAAGCCTGGCCAGATCGAGCTGCTCACGCCCAGGCAGACGATGCGCAAGGTCACGCTCTCCTTCGGCGGGCGCCTGCCCACCGAGGCCGAGCTCGACTCCGTCGAGGAGCTCGGCCTCGAGGCCGCGCTCAACAAGGTCGTCGACGACCTGTCCGAGGACGACCTCTTCCACGAGCGCGTCCGCGAGATCTTCAACGACCTCTTCCTGACCGACAAGTACCTGGGCGGGCGAGAGGCTATCGACCTCCTCGATCGCGACATCTTCCCCGACGCCTACTGGCACATCGACGACAACGACAACCCGAAAGACTACTCCAACGTCGACCCCACGTTCCTCAAGAACGCGCGCCTGCACTCGAACACCTCGGTCGCGCGTGAGCCGCTGATGCTCCTGCGGCACATCGTGGACAACGATCTGCCGATGACCGAGCTCATCACCGCCGACTACATGATGCTCAACCCGTTCTCGGCGCGTATCTACGGCGTCAGCGGGCTCAACTTCGCCAACATCAACGACCCCGACGAGTGGAAGCCCGGGCAGATCCCAGGTCAGCCCCACGCTGGCCTGCTCACCTCGGCGATGTTCCTCAACCGCTTCCCGACCACCGAGACCAACCGCAACCGCCACCGCTCGCGCATGGTCTACAGCTTCTTCCTGGCGACCGACGTCATGGCGCTCGCCGAGCGCCCGCTCGACCCGACCTCGATCACCGACTTCAACCCCACGCTCTACAACCCCCAGTGCACCTCGTGCCACGGCGTCATCGACCCGCTCGCGGGCACGTTCCAGAACTGGAACACCCGCGGCATGTACGAGCCGCCCGAGGAGGGCTGGTTCCAGGAGATGCGTCCGCCCGGCTTCGCCGAGCAGAACGTCCCCCAGGCCATGAACACCGAGTCGATCTCGTGGGCCGCACAGCAGCTCGCCGACGACCCCAGGTTCGCCACCGCCATGACGCTCAACGTCTACCGCGGCATGACCGGCCATGACCCCCTCAACCCCCTGAGCGAGAACCCGTCCGAGTACGAGAACCTCCTCATCGGCTACGAGATCCAGCAGAAGTTCTTCGAGGAGACGAGCGTCTCGTTCATCGACTCGAACTTCAACCTCAAGCACCTCATCACCGCCATCGCCAAGAGCCCCTACTACAGGCTCACCAACATCGCCCCCGAGACCGACGACCTGCGTAAGCTTCAGTACGCCGGCATCGGCACCGGGCGCCTGCTCACACCCGAGATGCTCCACCGAAAGATCGAGGCCGTCTTCGGCGTGCCTTGGCGCGAGAGCGACCGCGATCAGTTGCTCTCCACGCGCAGCTACCGCATCCTCTACGGAGGCATCGACTCCGACGACGTCACCCAGCGCATCACCTCGCCCAACGGCATCATGGCCAACGTCCAGTGGCGCATGGCCAACGCCATGGCCTGCCGCGTCACCGCGCGTGACCTCGCCATCCCCCAGCAGGAGCGACGCCTCTTCAAGTTCGTCGAGCAGTCCTTCCAGCCCCTCGACGACAACGGCTTCGAGGTCGCCGGCGCCATCGCCGCCACCAAGGCCAACATCCAGTTCCTCCACCAGCACATCCTGGGGGAGGAGATCTCCATCGACGACCCCGAGATCGAGACCACCTACCAGCTCTTCTTCGAGACCTGGCAGGAGTCCAAGGCGCAGGTCGCCTCAGAAGAGATCAGCCGCTTCCTCCCCGGCTCTTGCCGCGGAGAGCGTGACCTGATCACCGACGAAGAGTTCCCCGAAGAGCAGCGCATCCGTGAGGATCGCGAAGGCACCGTCCGCGCCTGGATGGCCGTCGTGACCTACCTGCTCGCCGACTACCGCTTCCTTCACGAGTGAGGACCACGCCATGCCTTTGAACAGACGAGACTTCTTGAAGCTGGCTGGCGTCGCGGGACTCACCGTCTCCGCGCCCTTCCCCTTCATGCGCAACGGCCGCGCCGACGAGAACGCACCCTACGACGGGCCCCTCTTCCTGCTCGTGAACGCGGGCGGCGGCTGGGACCCCACCAGCCTCTGCGACCCCAAGGGGCGCAAGGACGAGAACGCCGAGCGGCCCGTCAACAACTACTTCATCGACGAGATCGGTGAGGTCGGTAACTTCCGCCACGCCCCCGTCCCTGGCCACGCCGAGTTCTTCACCCGGCACAGGGACAACCTCCTCGTGGTCAACGGCGTCGACACGGCCACCAACGGCCACGACTCGGGATCGCGTAACACCTGGAGCGGCAACCTCGCAGAGGGGCACCCCTCCATCGGCGCGATCATCGCCGCCATCCACGCCCCCGACAAGGCGATGGGGTACATCACCAACGGCGCTGTCTCTTATACACATCTCCGAGCCCACGAGACAGGCAGAAATCT
>CAJXPN010000406.1 GCA_913058025.1 uncultured Myxococcales bacterium
CTACACAGAGTAGATCGTCGGCAGCGTCAGATGTGTATAAGAGACAGCTCGTGGATCTCCCAGAGCGCGACGTCGTCGTAGGTCATGTCGTGCCTGGCGAGCAGGCGAGGGATGGCGTAGGCGGGGGCCATGAGGAGGCCCTCGGTGCGCAGGTCGACGGCGGCCATCTCCCAGTCGAGCAGGCGAACGCGGGGGAGGGCGTCGGGGAGGCGGTCGAGGCCGGCCGCGGTGGCGACCCAGACGCCGGCGGCGCCGTCGGTCAGGGGGCTCGAGTTACCGGCGGTGAGGGTGCCGCGGCCGGACTTGCGGTCGAACGCGGGCTTGAGCTTGGCGAGCTTCTCGATGGAGCTCGAGGGGCGCGGGAAGGCGTCGGTCGAGATGTCGTCGACGCCCAGGACGAGGTCGTCGAAGAAGCCGCGGGACTGGGCGTCGACGGCGCGCATGTGGCTCGAGATCGCGATCTCGTCCTGTGGCTCACGCGCGATGGCCCAGGTCTTGGCCATCTCCTCGCAGTGCTGGCCCATGGACTTCCCGGTGACGCGGTTCTTCACCGACGGGATGAAGAGGCCGACGTCTGAGAGTGAGAGCTGGCTGACGAGGCGAGCGCGCGTCTCCATGTCGCGGGCCTGCGTGACGCGACGGAGCCAGTCGGAGAGGCCCTGAGTGAGGCCGATCTGGACGCGGCTCATCGACTCGACGCCGCCGCACATGGCGAGGTCGAGGCCGCCGTGTCCGAGCTGCCCGGCGGCCTCGAAGACCGCGGCCATCGAGGTCGAGCACGCCATGACGGTGGAGACGGAGGGGGTGGTCGGGTCGAGGCCGGCGTCGAGCTGGATCTCGCGCGCGATGTTGCTGTAGGCGAGGTTGGGGGCGACGGCGCCCCAGACGATGAGGTCCGGGGTCGCGACGTCGGCCATGGCGCGGGTGACGGGGACGCTCAAGCCGATGGCGTCGCGGCGAGCGAGCGCGCCGTCGACCTTGGTGAAGGGGGTGCGGACGCCTGCGGCGATGTAGAGGTCGGTGTCGCGGCTCATGTTCGGGGCTCCTCGGTGTGTGCGTTGGGCACGTCATGTCGTGACGTGCGCAATAGAAAGCACGAGGAGCGCGGGCGCAACCAGATGATGGGTCCCGGCTCAGAGCGGGTGGACCATCCAGACGTTGGGCTCGACGTAGACGGCCCAGTCGGCGTCGAGGTCGACCTCGAGGGGAGAGAGCATCCTGGGGAGGACGTGCGGGCCGGAGGTCGAGAGGTCGGCGTCGCACCAGTCGGCCCACTCGTCGGGGCGACCGCCCAGGCACATCGATCGCTCACAGGCGCCCACGATGTGCGCGCCGAGGCGCTCGTGGACGCGCATCCAAGGGTCCTGGAGGAGGCCATCGGGGCGGCGCATCTCGATGTACTTGCCTATGGGGAGCGTGGGGAAGCGCTCCTTGTGGTTGGGGCGCACGGGCGCGTAGAGCGCGCGCAGCCCCATGTCGGAGGCGAGCTGGCGCATGTGCTTCAGCGCGACGTAGGCCAGCCCGCGGCCCTGGTGTTCGGGGGCGATGGTGATGGCGAGCGCGCACCCGTGGGTGGGCGCGAGGCCGGCGTCCTGGCAGCGAGAGGCGTGCGCGATGGCCCAATCCCAGCCCTCGGCGGGGAGCGTCGCGGTGTTGCCGCTGTGCGCCATGGGCGCCCAGTTGCACGAGACGACCGCCTCGCCGTGTTCGTCCTCGAGGACGAACTGGAGCGCGGGCCAGCGGGCACACAGCGTGTCGAGGAAGTAGGCGCCCTGGGTCATCGGGTCGGCGGGGCCAGCGGCCGCGAGGTAGCGCGGCCATGTGCGCGCGACGAGGGCGCGCATGGCGCGCGCGACGTCGGGATCATCGGCGGTGCGCAGTGTGAACTCTTCGTGTGTTCGCGTGGGCATTCTCGGGCCTCATTACAGTGACGATGCCAGGGCAGTGTCACCAATGAAAGATGCACACGAGGCGCGTATATTCAAAGCGAATCCGTTCTCAGATCATGTATTACGAACCGAACTCAGCGCTCCCCGAGGGCCTTCAAGAGCGCATCGATCCTGGGGTTCGCGAGCGCGGCGCGCGCCTCGGGGACGAGCCTTCGAAGCCCGCCCTGAGACGCGAAGGTCGCCTCGTGGGCTTCCACGCGCGAGGAGAGCGTGGCGCCGTAGGCGATGGAGACCGGGGTGATGAGCTCGAGAGAGGCCATGGCGTGCGCGACGGCGCGGTCGGGCTTCCCGGCGCGCGCGCGCTCGAGCGCGACGACGTAGTGGGCGAGCGCGGAGCGCAGGCGGCCGGTCTCCTCGCCCGCGGCGGCCATGGAGACGGCGACCGCCTTGAGGTCCTGGCGCGCGCTGATCATGAGCGCTCGCTCGTCGCGCTCGAGCCCGTCGAGCAGCGCCGTGAGGGCCTCGCCGCCCTGCTCGACGGCGCGCGCTTCGCGCTCCATCTCCATGGGCTGGATGGCGCCGGGCGGAAGCGGAGGCTGCGCGAGCGCGGGGGCGGCGGTGAGGAGGCCGAGCCCGAGGGCCGCGGCGAGGAGGGTCTTCAGAGGTCGACGCATGGTGGGTCCTGTGTGCGTGAGGTTCTCGGGCGTCGAGGACGCGGCGGATGCCCGGAGCATACCGCCGACGGCGCCGCTCGACCAAAGAATCGTCTCACGATGGCTCGGCCGGCCGGGGTGATTGTGGGTGGCCTGTCTGCGGCGAAGGCGCGAAGGTGGAGGCCGACAGGAGGCCGCGATGTGGAGGCAGTTCGAGAGAGAGATCGGGAGCGTGTTCGTCGGGCTCGCGCTCGTGCTCGTCGTGCTGGCGCAGATGGTCATGCTGTGGGTCGAGGGGGGCTCCGCGTCGATCCTCTACAAGGTCTCCATGATGTTCCTGTCGGTCTTCGCGGTCCCGTCGATACTGTTCCCGCTCATGCTCGGCCTGGGGCTGGTCGCGTTCGGGCTGGTGTCGCGGTCGAGGAGGCTGAGGATCGGGCGC
Source organism: uncultured Myxococcales bacterium (assembly GCA_913058025.1). Taxonomy (GTDB): domain Bacteria; phylum Myxococcota_A; class Bradymonadia; order Bradymonadales; family Bradymonadaceae; genus CAJXPN01. The sequence continues at coordinate 2,985 of CAJXPN010000406.1, forward strand.
GTGGCGTCTGGGGCCGAGGACGTCGACGAGCCGACGCCGGAGCACCAGCGGGACCTCGGGTTCATCCAGTCGCACATGTTGGGGTTGATCCGGTGCGGGTTCCTGAGCGTGGTGTTGGGGCTGATGGGCGGCGTGATGATCGCGATCTCGAGCGGGCAGAAAGCGGAGTTCATCGGCGGGGTCGTGGGCGTGGTCGCGGCGGCGTTCATCGCGCTGACGCCGCTGAAGTGGTGGCGGGAGTGGCGGATGATGGAGGCGGTGTCCTCGCAACGCGAGGAGTGGCAGGTCGAGGAGGGCTCGGCGCCGGCGGGCGTTCGGTTCGACTTCGGCGGCGCGTCCGACGAGGGGTCGGACGCGGAGCGTTCGGAGCGCGAGCAGGCCGACGAGGTCACGCAGGCTCGATGACGACGACGCGGAAGTCGACGTTGAGGACCTGCGCGCCGCCGCGCGTGGTGGAGAGGGGCGCGGGCCAGTGCGAGTGGCCGCATACGACCAGCGGCGGGTGCTCGAGGCCGTCGAGCGCGTCGTTGACGACCTGGTTGCCGGGGAGGTCGTCGATCCTGGGGCCTTCGTGGAGGATGAAGACGTCGGGGCAGGACGCGAGGAGGGGCGCGGCGAGGCGTCGCCAGTCGTCGGGGCGCCGACGCCAGGGCCGCCGGCTAGAGCCGATGAGGCCGCTGATTCCGGCGATCTCCAGGCCTCCGAGCTCGGACGCGTCGCCGTCGAGCGGGTGGCGCGCGGTGGTCTTGGAGAAGCGAGAGAGGTCGGGGAGGCCCGAGAACGAGTCGTGGTTCCCGCCGACGCCGGCGACCCATCGGAAGCGTTCGAGGAAGCTGTCCCAGACCGCGTCGACGTCGCCGAGGCCGCCGCGCTTGTCGAGCGTCGGGATGGCGTAGAGGTCGCCGGCGAGCAGCGCGCCGCAGGTGATGAGGGGTGGGAGCTCGCCGGCGCGCGCGAGCGCGTCGAGCTCGCGCGCGACGCCGTGGCCGATGAGTTCGCGTTCTGGCGGCGGGACGGCGTCGGTGTCGTAGGCCTGGAGGTCGGAGGTGACGACGAGCGCGCCGAGGCCCTCAGGGAGCCCGCTGGCGCGCGCGCGCCAGAACGGAATGGGCGTATGGAGTACGCCTCTGGCGCCGGGCGCGGTGTGGACGGCGGGGAGGTAGTGGAAGGGGTCGTCGTCGATGGAGTCGATGTGCAGCGGCATGGTCATGGCTCGTGTGTGACACACGAATCGCTCGCGTGTTCGGCCGGGTTCAACCCTCGACGCGTCGATCGTGTTCCAGAGCATTCGGTGGTCCCGACGGGCGGCGAGGTCGTCTAGAGTAGGTGCCCACACAGGTGTCCACGAGAGAGGAGCAGAGATGGACTTCGGGATGATCAGGAGCCTGGCGCAGGCGCCGCCGTCCGAGGGGGCGTGGGAGGAGCTGTGCGCGAAGCTCGGCGGGCTGCAGGAGCCCAACGAGATCGGGCAGGTGTTGGGGTACCTCGAGGGCGCGCTGAGGCGTTGGCCGCGTGAGCTCCGCGTGGTGCCCAAGGCGTGGCGTCGCGACCTCATCGGGGAGGGGAACGCGGTGATGAAGGTGGCGCTGAGGGCCGAGCTCAACCAGGCGAGCGACCAGGTGCTCGAGCGCTCGGTGGAGCGAGGGGCTGCGGGGATGAGGCACCTGGAGCGCCTGACGTTGTCGTCTCATGGGGGCACAGCGAGCAGCATCGCGGCGCTCTTGAGCTCGGAGGGGCTCTCTGGGCTCGAGGAGCTCGAGCTGATGCGCTCGCGCCACCCGCCCCGCACGTACACGCGCCCACCGAATACGCACGAGGGGTGGGGGGGGCTCGGCCAGGCGGTGAGGTCACACGAGGCGCTCAGGCGCCTCGAGATCCGGGACACCAAGATCATGAGCCGCCGTGACTACGCGGCGTTGTTGGATGGGCCGTTGGGGGTGGAGTCGCTCACGATCGAGAGCTCGAAGCTCGAGGCGGTGCACCTCGCCGCGATCGCGGTGCAGCTCGAGTCGGGGCTGAGCGAGCTCGACCTCGGGGGCAACACTCTTGAGGACGAGGGCTGGATCGAGCTGGCGTCGCGGCGCCTCGATGGCCTCAGGGTGTTGCCTGTCTCTTATACACATCTCCGAGCCCACGAGACAGGCAGAAATC
>CAJXPN010000407.1 GCA_913058025.1 uncultured Myxococcales bacterium
TCGGCAGCGTCAGATGTGTATAAGAGACAGCAGTAGAGCATGGCGACCTCACCGAGCGTGGTCGCCATCCCCCCGACCGCGATCAACTCCCCCCTGTTCGTCACCACCTCCACACCAGGCCAGTAGTTCCCCGCTGGCGACCTCGCGACCGCCTCACGCTCGCCCGAGTCCAACGCCGCGAGCCCGCACGCTCTGTACGCGACCGCATCGGCCGCCGGCCTGAACCTCGCAGTCAAGGCATGCTCGAGCGCCGTCACGGCGCGCATCGACGCCACGCTCAGACGGTCCAACACTGGCGCCGTGAGCTGGCGCTGCGGCACCATGCGCGGTCGTGAGGCGCTCATGGCCCACCACGCGAAGAGGAGCGCGAGCGCGAGCACGGCCACACCTGTCATGGGCGCACCTCCCTGTCGTCATCTCGAAAAACCTTCGACGAGCTCTTGCCACACGATCCCGACTTCATCATCATGTCCTCAGGTGGGTCGTTCGCGGCCACCCTCCACTTCCCGTGGCGGGTTCGTCTTGAAGGCAAAAATGAAACTCCGTAAGTAAGAAATAGGGAGCCGTTTCTGGCGAGATCAGGTCATGCCTCTTGTGTCCCAAGCAGGAAGACCGAGGCTCTCCGATTTTGGCACCCACCTGTCGATACGACGGGTTTCTTAAGCCTTCCGAGCCCGTGTACATATGCGGGAAAAGAAGAGCGGCGCCCCTCAGGGGGTGCCGCTCTTCGTCCATCTACCGTTCGAGCTCGCGCTCAACGAGGCATCGTCCTCGCGCGGCCACCCGTCACGAAGGACTCGGCGCCGTAGCCGCCAGACTCCATCTGGCTGCTCACGTCCACGCCACCCTGGGCGTTGGGCGACGGGCCGTTCGCCTTGCCGACCGCGTTCGACAGCGGGCCGACGATATTGAACGCCCACTGACCCATGTCGAAGTCGAACGTGAGCAGGTTCTCACCCTCGCCGAACTCGACCTCGTTGATCGGCAGGAAGACCGAGCGATCGCTGCTGTACTTGAAGGGCGTCCAGCCCGAGGCAAGCTCGATCCCCGAGGACACGTAGTCCTCTCCGTCACCTCCGGGCTTGGCGCCATCGCCCTCATCGTCACCACCGTCCTCGTCGACCACCGGGACCGGGATCGGGCCGATGAAGTCGTCCCCGGTGCGCGTGGAGATGAACGTGTCATCCTCCTGAGCGCCCGAGACATACCCTGAGACGCTGAAGCTGGGCAGGCGCTCGACGCCGAGGTCCGTGCGGCGTTCGACCGGCTCGAGCCTGAGGCTGACCAGGTAGCGCCCCTTCCGGGGGAGCTCGATCGCGTCGCCCGAGTTCGTGAGCTCGCCGGAGGCCATGTCGAAGCGAACCTCGAACGGGCGGACCGCGCTGTAGGCGACCTCGCCCGCTCGACCGGTCATGGGCTCGAGGCGGATCTCCGAGATCATGAACCCGAGCTCCTCGATGTGGAGCTCGTCAGGGAGATCCCCGGCGCCGAGGACCGTGAAGTGCGGGACCACGCTCACAGCCTCCTGAGGGGTGGCGCCTTCCTCGACGACCTCCTCGTCCAGGACGACCTCTCCGCAGCCGGCGATCAACCCCGCGCTCACGAGCGCGACGCACACCATAGAGTTCAACATCTTCATCGGGGCTTCTCCTGTACTCACGATACGAGCTCGTCTTTGAGCTCCGTGAGCTCCGGGGTCTTGCTGATGATCTGACTCAACCTGGGTCGCGTCATCTTCAATATCTTGGCGGCCTGGGTCACGTTGCCCACCGTCTCCTCGAGCGCACGCCGGATGCACTCGAGCTCGAGCCTCTTCTTGAGGTCGCTCAGCGACATCCCCTCGCGCACGATCTGCTCGACCAGCGCCTCCTCCGGTGCCATCCCCAACGGGACGCCAGGAGGCGCGAGCGCGGGGACCTCGACGGTCACCCTGTCGACGCTCGCCGACGGGTTGTCCTCTCGAGACCACCAACCCTCGACCACGGACCGCGCCGCGGCCACGTCGAAGAGGTCTCGGGCGAAGAAGTCGGTGAACTCCTCGACGTGGTGCATCTCCACCACGCCGCCCTCCACGAACAGCAGGACGTTTCGCACGAGGTTCTGGAGCTCGCGCACGTTGCCGGGCCACGCATACGACACGAGCCGCTCCATCGCTCGGCGCGAGAACTTCGTCGTCCCCTCCTCGGTGCCCTTGCGCGCGAACGCCTCGGCGAGCAACGGGATGTCCTCCCGACGCTCACGGAGTGCCGGGAGCTCCAGGACGATGCCCTTGAGGCGGTAGTACAGGTCGAGCCTGAACTCCCCGCGCTCCACCAGCTCCTCGAGGTTCTTGTTCGTCGCGCAGACCACTCGGACGTCCACGTCGATGGGCTCGGTGCCTCCGACGCGCTCGAACCTGCGCTCCTGGAGCACCCTCAACAACGCGACCTGGGTCTGCGGTGAGATGTCGGCGATCTCGTCGAGGAAGATCGTCCCGCCGTGCGCGAGCTCGAACCGCCCCAACTTTCGCGCCGCGGCGCCCGTGAACGCGCCCTTCTCGTGCCCGAAGAGCTCGCTCAGCAGCAGGCTCTCGACGAACGCGCCACAATTGACCTTGACCACGGGACCGCTCGAGCGGCCGCTGTGCTCGTGGATCGCCTCGGCGATGAGCTCCTTGCCCGTCCCCGACTCACCCAGGATCAACACCGTCGCGTCGCTCGTGGCGACGCGGTCGATGACACGGAAGATGTGGTGGAGCTTCGAGCTCTGGCCCACGATCTCACCGTAGCTCGCGCGCCAGCGCTCCCAGACCTCGTCGTGGACGACCTCGTCCGCGGTCGCGCGCGCGCCGTCCTCACCGAACGCCCGCGGCGCCCGGACGCCGAGCCTCGAGGACACCCTCGCGAGCTCCCCGTGCGCGGGCGCCGCGAGGAAACCGTCACGCAGCCCGTCGGGCACGCGCTCCGAGTGTGCGAGCGCCTCACGGATCGTCTCCTCGGCGAGCGCGGCGGCCTGCTCCAGGCGGCCCTGAGCCTCGAGCGCGCGCAGCCAGGTCAGCCGAGCGCGGATCGACTCCATGTGGTTGCCCACGCGCTCCCACGAGCGCGCCGCGGCGGCTGCCGAGGCCTGCGCGCCCTCGGCGTCCCCCTCGTTGAGCCTGAGCGCGGCCTCGACCGAGCGCTCGAGCGCCTCCTGCTGGGGGTCCGCCGTACCGTCCTCGAGCGACAACGCGTCGAACAGCGCCCTCGCCCGCTCCCACGCCCCGACCCCAAGGCACGCCTGGACCGTGCACAGCGTGTGCGTCCTCGGGCCGTAGAGGACGCGGTCCGCGCCGCTCGCGGCGCTCTCTTGCTCCGCGAGCATCGACAGCGCCTCCTCGTAGCGCCCCTGCTCCAGGCAGATCTTGGCCTCGACGAGCTCCGCCCACCTCGACACGAACCCGGTGCGCGTCGGCGCGCCCTCGTCCCGTAGGTGCTGCACGAGCCCGTTCGCGCGCTCGAACGCCCCCATGGAGCTGTACAGCGTCACGAGGTTGTACGCCGATGAGGCATAGACGTTGGCGTTCTCGGTCTGGCGCGACACGCGCAGCGCCTCGAGGTAGTTGCGCAGCGCGGACTCGTAGTCCTGCTCGTACTGGGCGATCACGGCGAGGTTGACGTGGCAGTGGGCTCTGATGATGTCGGTGGCGTAGCGGGCCTCCGACAGCGCGCGCTCGATGAGCGCGCGCGCGTCGTCGTACCTGCCTCGCTGCATCTGGACCACGCCGAGGTTGAGCGTCGCCGTCGCGGCCTCGACCTCCCAACCCCAGCGGCGCGCGATCTCGAGGTTCGCCTCGAACAGCGCCGTCGCCTCGTCGTACCTCGCCTCGAAGATCCTCACCGAGCCGAGCAGGTTGCTCGCCTGGACGCGCGCGGCCTCGACCGTCGCGCTCCCCGCCCGGTCTCCGAGCAGCTCCAGCGCGTGCTCGGCGTGGCCCGCGCCCTGCCCGCTCTCCCCGAGCTTGTAGGACGCCTCGGCCTTCTCGGCCCACGCCCGCGCGAGGAGCTCGTCGTGGCCGTCGCCCTCCGTGAAGCGCGCGATCACGCCGTCCGCGAGCCCGACGACCTCCTCGAAGAGGTTCACGCGCTTGAGCAGCGACGCCATCCTGAGCGAATGCTCGGCCTCACCGCGCGCGCCAGACACGCAGCTCTTGAGCGCGGTGCACCACCGGATCGCCCGGCGCCACATGCCCATCCGCGCGTGCACGTCGACCTGCATCGCGAGCAGCTCGCACCGCAACACCGCGCCTGGCTCGCTCTCCAGCAACCCCTCGATGAGCTGCGCGGCCTCCTCCAGCCTCGCCTCCTTGAACAGCGCGCGGGCGGCGCGCTGGCCGCGCTCGAGCGCGACGTCGACGCGCCCCGCCGCAAGCGCGTGCGTGGTCAGGAACACCGCCATGGACGGCGCCTCGTCCGAGCGCAGCGTCGCCTCGACCAACGCCCCATGGACCTCCCGCAGCTCGCCCTCTCCCTTCGCCTCGCGGATCGTCCGCGCGAACTCGGGGTCCGCCACGCCCACGCGCAGCGCCCCCATCTCGACGACGCGCGCGATGAGGCCCTCACCCGTGAGCGCCTTGAGCGCCGGGATGAACGCGATATCGGGCGAGAGCTCCTTCATCGTCTCTTGCGCGAGCTCGAGCTCGATCGGCTCACCTGCCACGGCCAACACCTCGAGAAGCGCGCGCTTCTCGAGGCTCAACCCCGCGAAGCGCCTCGTCAGGAGCAGCGGCACGCCGCCCCTGAGCTCCTCGACCGCCTCGTCCAGGCGCCTGAGGTCTCCGCGCGTCGTCTCGACCATGCGGCGGACCACGTCGTCCCTGCTCAGGAACTCGCGCACGCTGCGCTCGACATGCTCCGAGGCGTCCAGAGTGTAGAGCGCGCCGCCGCCGAGCAGATCCTCGCGGCGTTGCGTCGGTGAGACAGCGAGGAGCGCGCCGCGCGCCTCCTCGAGCGCGCCGTACTCGGGGCTGAGCGCCTCGATCGGGTCGCTGAAGTAGTACCTCGCGAGGTACCCGAGCTGCCCCAGGACCTGGTCGTTGAGCTCGTCGGGATGAAACACGATCTGTCTCTTATACACATCTCCGAGCCCACGAGACAGGCAGAAATCTC
>CAJXPN010000408.1 GCA_913058025.1 uncultured Myxococcales bacterium
GGTGGGGGTCCCGGGCTCGAGCGCGCCCTGGCGGGCGCGCACACCGAGCCCGTCCACGGCCTGAAACGTGATGGCGGTGGGCGAGTGGTTCCCCTCCTCGAGCGAGACGCGGAGCTCGCGCGTGGCTCCGGCCTCGATCTCGGGCAGCGAGAAGGACATGAGGAACGCGGCGTTGAGGCCGCCGTCCTCGTCGATCCCCAGCTTCAGCTTCGGGGGATCGATGAGAGGCCGCTCGCCAGGGACCTCGAAGCGCAGCCCTGCGACGACGTGCTTGGCCCAGACCTTTTGAGCGATGGCCGACTCGGCGTCGTTGAAGTGGCCGTCTCTGTCGATGTCGAAGCGCTGGCGCATCAGCTCCACGCGATCGCTGGCGGCCTCTCGGTGGACGATCATGATCTGGAGCCCGGCGGGGCTCGCTTGCGCGAGCACCTCGCGCGTCGGAGGCGTGTCGTGGGCCGTGGCGGCTGTGCCCAGCGCGATCGCCGAGACCAGGAACGCGAGCGCGGCGTGTCGGATGCGCATGAGGATCTCCTCGTCTCGATGTGGCGGTGCCTTGGTGGCGATGCCGTGTGGCGGCGCGTGAGAATCAGTGACGGCAGCCGCTCCATGACTCGAAGAGCAGCCGGACGTCGCGTCGCTCACCCTTGAGGCGCGCGACCTTGCTGTGCTGGTGCACGTCGAAGGGCAGGTTGATCGCGTCGGCGCGCCTGAGCCCGAGCGGGCGGGTGAACTCCTCGAAGCTCGCGAGGTTGTTCGGGTCGTAGACGACGCCGTCGCATGTCTGGACGGGCGGAGCGGGCGGGTCGAACGAGCCGTCACCGTCCGCGACGACCCAGATGGGGTTCGTGAACGCGTACGCCTTGAGCGGGAACGTCAGCTCGGGCGGGAGGCCCGCGGGAGGGGCGCCGAACCCGAAGGGCTCGGCGAGCCCGCCGATCGCGGCGTTGAGGTCGAACGGGGGGATCTCGCTTGGGGACACGATGGGGAAGAGGCTCTCGTCGCCGGTGACGCGGACGATGTACCAGCTGTCCCTCTCGGGCGTGAGCGCGACCTCCTTGGTCCACTCGCCCGAGGCGTCGAGCGTGACCTCGCCGTCCTCGATGACCTCACCGTTCTCGATGACCTCGTAGCGGTTCGGCGCGACCCACTTCGCCGCGGCGACGCGGATCGTCATGGTCGCGGCGCCGGACGACGCGGTGACCTCGGAGCCCATCGGCTGGCCGTCGATCGAGATGTCGACGAACGGGCCGTTCGACACGATGACGCGGTGCTCCTTGACCGCGGTGACGACCTCTCTGGCGGTCATCTGCGCGGGGTTGTCGTGCCCGACGTGGATCCAGTTGCGGGGGGTGCCGACCTCGTCGCCGCCGCGCGCGCCGTGGCTGTCGGAGTTACCGGTGGCGGTGTAGCGGCGGTAGAGCGACGCCCTGAGCGCCTCGACGCGCGCGGGATCGTTCATCGCCTCGGCCTCGTAGTCCTGGAGCGCGAAGGGGCGGTCGTAGTTGAGCGTGGCGTACCAGTCGTCGAGGTGACCGGGGAAGGCGACGGAGCCGTCCTCACAGACGATGACCTCGCCGTCGACGGAGACGCGCTCGAGCTGTGAGGCGGCGGCGGCGGCGGCGTCGTCGGAGACGCTGGCCTCCTTGGCGTCGCAGTCGGTCACGGTCGCGCGCTCGTCGGGGCACGCGTCGGCCGCGCACGCGGCGATCGCATCGCGCGCCGTCGCGCACGCCTCGGGGTCGTAGTCGACCTCGGCGGCTTCGAGTAGCTCGGCGGTGTAGTGCGCGACGTAGAGGGGCTCGAGCGTGGCGCGCGACGCGCGGAACGACTCGAGGAGCTCGAAGCGCTTGCCGTTGAAGATCTCGATGGCGTCGAAGTTCCAGGAGAACGTCGTCGTGTAGACGTTGTCCTCCTCGGTGTAGAAGGCGGGGCCGTTGGCCGAGGCGATCGCGGCGAAGACCGCGTCCGTGCCCTCCGCCTGGTTGAAGGGCAGGTCGACGTCGGAGGTGAACGGGTCGACGTTGTGCTGTGAGAAGTAACCCAGGATCGAGTCGCGGGGGTGGTTGACCTGGATGATGGTGTCGTCCGGGCCGAGCGTGCCGCGGTTACGCAGCTCCTCGAAGACGAGCCCCGGGGGGCGGTTCTGCCACTCGAACGAGCCGCGGTTGGCCGACTCGATGTCGTAGGCGAGCGGGAACGCGTTGAAGTGCCCCGCCTCGAAGGTCGTGAGCTCGAGCCCGATCAGTGAGTTCAGCCAGGTCTCGTAGCCCCCGGCGATGATGTAGGGCTTGAAATCCGAGACGTAGTTGTGGTCGGTCGAGACCGCGATCTCGAGGCCCTCCGCGGCGGCGCTGAGCACGCGATCGCGGTAGCTCAGGCCGGAGTCGATGGATCCTCGCGCGTGGACGTGGAAGTCGGCCGAGAGCCAGCCGGTGGTGTCCACCGAGCGCACGAGCCTCGCCTGGACGCGCGCCTGCCCGCCGGCGCCGACGACGACCTCTTCGATGTGAGGTTCGTACTCGGGGCCGCGGCTCACCCAGACCTCGTAGGTCCCGGGGCGAGCCTCGATCGTGGCCTGGCCGGACGCGTCGATGTACTCGATCTTCTCGATGTAGCGGCGAGTGGAGGCGTCCTCGGTGTCCTCGACCATGTCGGAGGTGCGCCAGGGCTCGGAGGCGTCGAGGTCGTAGAGGTAATCGCGCTTCTCCATCCCGGGCATGAGCTCGTGCGTACCCACGAGCGTGATCTTGGCAGGCAGCGGCTCCCCGACGGAGCCGACCGACCAGACCTCGATCCGGCTCGACGCGGGCGCGATCGGCTCGAGGTAGAGGTCCTGGTCCGTGGCGACCGTGAAGGGCACGTAGCCACCCAGCGGGCGCCCGCCCGAGACCGTGCGGTAGCAGTAGTCGCCGGGGGCGAGCGTGAAGTCGAAGAGGCCGCCGCCCTGGGTGTAGACCTGGTTCCAGATGGTCGGGCTCTCGGCGCGGGTGGCGCCCGGCGCGCAGCGCCCCTGACCGCCGCCCTCGATGGCCTTGTAGACGAGCAGTGAGACGTTCGCGCCAACTGGCGCGGCAGAGCGGCCGTCGAGGATCCTGCCGGCCACGCGCCGCGTGTCCTGACCCTTGATGGCGTAGAGCTCGTCCCACACGCTCGAGACGTCGCCCGAGCCCACGATGAGGTAGTTCGTGAAGGTGAACTTCGACGGGAGCCCGTCGGTCTCGTTCTGCTTGCACGCCTCCCAGGACGCCACGCAGACGGAGATGTCGTCGGCGTCGGCGAAGCTGGCGTCGCACGTGGCCTGGGCGTCCTGGCCGCCGACGCAGAAGCTCGGCCCGAGCTCGGGCGGGAGCTGGTGCGTGAACACGCCGCCGAAGCCGGAGGCGTAGAACAGGAAGAGCATGTCGTCGATGGCGGCGCGGCCCTTGTAGAACGTCGAGTCGCCGCCCTCGGGGGTCTGCTGGTCCTTGGCGTAGACGAAGTGCTCACGCGCCGCTCGCTCGAGTTGCGCGGCGTCGGGGGACGAGGGCGCGTCCATGGCGAAGCCGTAGGAGATGCCGTTCTTGCTCGAGGTTCCGATCATGGGCGTCAGGTGCCCCGGGAGCGCGGGCAGCGGGACGTCGTTCTCCTCGTAGGCGTCGAGCAGGCCGAACTGGAGGTTGTAGCCGATGCCCGGGAGGAACGGCTTGTTCAGCTTGCCCAGGCCCACGACGTGGCCCGCTGGGACGGTGAAGCCGTCGAAGCTCAGGCCCGGGAGGAACGAGCTCAGCAGCGCCGTGATCGCGGTGTTCGGGAACTCGAGGCGCTTGAACGAGGTGTTCTCGATGCTCGACTCGATGCGCACGTGGCGCGCGCCGGGGTCGAGGATGTAGCGGATCGTGAACCGGACCTGTGGCTCCTGGTCGAGCAGGGGAGGGCGGCCCGCCAGGCCGCGCCGCACGTTCGCGTCGGCGGCGTACGAGTTCACCATCACCTGGTTGACCACCCGGAGCAGCGACACGAACTCGCCGCCGCGCCCGCGGACCTCCACGATGGACGCGCCGCCGTCCGAGCCGTCCGAGACGACCTCGATCTCCTCGGGCTCGACGACCTCGAGGAAGAACGCCGGGAAGAGCTCGCCGAAGGAGTCCCTGCCGTTGCCTCCGAGCGCGCTGGAGCCGTCGCCCGAGCGCTTGAGGTCGGCGTCGATCAGCGACCCGCCGAAGAGCCCAGAGCCGCGGTTGTAGGTCTTGTCCTGGATGACCACGCGGATCTTGTCGTTCTCCATCAGGTAGTCCCCGATCTCACCGCGCGCGGCGGGGCCGCCGACGAGCTGAGTGTTCGAGGTGATGCGCTGGGCGCTCGAGAGCGCGCGGCCCTCCGTCTGCTCGCACGAGGCGAGCGCGCCGAGCGCGATGACGGAGAGGGCCGCGAGGGCGATGGGCTTGATGTGGGTCATGAGCGGGTGCTCCTGGCGTGGACGAGCCGACGCGGTCTTCGAAGGTTCGGCCGGACCGGCCGAGGTCGCTCAGAACGTGAGCTGGACGATCGCGTCGAAGCGGTTGTTCTCGAGCTCGTTCCCAGCCTGCTCCTGGGTGATGGTATAATTTACCATGATCTGGAGCGGGTATGCAGGCGGGAGGTAGTTCAGCCCGATGGTGTGGTAGGTGAGCGCGTCGCGCTCTCGCGGCTCGTTGGCCGTGAAGCCGTCGTCGGTCGCGTTGTACTCGGCGGTCGGGTCGTAGAACGAGAACCGGTACGCGGGCTGGATGTGGACGACCGGGATCTCGTAGGCGGCCTGGAACTGGAACGCGCGCGAGGTCGTCACGGTGGGGTTGCCCGCGCCGAAGTCGAGCGCGAGCTGCTCGGAGCGCTGCGTGACGTTGGCAAAGAGCGTGGCGCCCGCGGCGCGCACGATGAGGTCGCCGGTCAGCCCGGTGATCGTGGAGTCGATCGCCTCCTCGGAGTCCTCGTCGAGCAAGGTCGCGTCGTTGATGTAGGCGGCGCCGCCGAGCTGGACCATGTCCTCCCAATGGACCGCTGCGCGGCCGTAGAAGGCGAGCTTGTCGTTGTCGTTGTAGGTCAGGTTCGCCTCGATGCCTGTCTCTTATACACATCTCCGAGCCCACGAGACAGGCAGAAATCTCGT
>CAJXPN010000409.1 GCA_913058025.1 uncultured Myxococcales bacterium
GCCCACGATCGTGGCGCCGACGGCCGCCGCGCGCTCGGCGAGCTCCGGGAGCGACGCGACGGGCACGCCGAACTTCGAGGCCGCCCCGGCGGTGCGAACCTTCTTGTGGTGCCCCTTGCCCGCGCCCGGGTCCACGCGCACGAGCACGCGTTGGCCCGCGAAGACCTCCGGGTGCGCGGCGAGCGGGTGCATGTTGTCGAGCGTGACCCAGGCGCCGAGTTCGAAGCCGCGTGCGTACTCGTGGATGGGCGCGAAGTTGGGCGTGAAGAGCAGCCTCTCGCGGTCCAGGTCGGGGAAGAGCGCGAGCGCGTGCGCGAGCTCGCCGGTGGAGACGCACTCGAAGCCGAAGCCGCGCGAGTGGAACAGGCGCATGACGTTGGGGTTCGGGTTCGCCTTGATGGCGTAGAAGCGCCGGTCGAGCGCCGAGATGGACTCGATGTCGGAGGCGGCGCGCGCGAGCGTGTCTTCGTCATAGACGTAGACGGGGTGGCCAGGGGAGGTGAGCTCGAGGAGCTCGTCGCGGCGGGTGCGCCACCAGCGCTGCGTGGCGCCGGGGCGCTCGGACTCGGGCGCGTCGCTGAAGAGCTCCTGCCAGGTCGGGCCGATGAGCGCGTCGGGCGCGCGGTCACCGAAGACGAGCGCGTGGAGCTGGCGGACGAGCTTGGCGGAGCGGTCCTCGTCGACGACGAACGTGAGGTTGAGGTCGGAGGATGCCTGGCTCATCAGGTAGACGCGGCGCTCCTCGAAGGCCTCGAGCGCGGGGCCGAGCTTGTGGAGGATCGCGCGGATGTGTCGCCCGACGAGGCTTACCGCGGCGCATGGGCCGATGACGCGCGCGTCGCAGATCTCGTTCAGGTCGCGCACGAGGCGCGAGAGCGCGTCGTCGTCGAGCGCGTTGGCGACCGGGTCGAGCGAGGCGGTGACGTTGGTCTCGGAGGTCGCCACGAGGTCGATCGAGATCCCGTGGCGCTTGAACATGGAGAAGACGTCGGCGAGGAAGCCGACCTGCTGCCACATGCCCACGGTCGACATCGACACGAGCGGGATCTTGCCCTTGGCCGAGATCGCCTTCACCTGGGCGCCGAAGTCCGGGACGTCGCCGCGCACGACGGTGCCCTCCATCTCGGGGTGGGGCGTGCAGCGGATGTGGAGCGGGATGCCGAGCTGGCGCACGGGGTCGATGCAGCGCGGGTGGAGGACCTTGGCGCCCATGGTCGCCAGCTCCTGGGCCTCGTCGTAGCCGAGCAGGCGCAGCAGCCTGGCGCCGGGGACCTCGCGCGGGTTCGCGGTGAACATGCCGGGGACGTCGGTCCAGATCTCGAGGCGGGTCGCGCCGAGCTTGGACGCCAGGTACGCCGCGGAGGTGTCCGAGCCGCCTCGCCCGAGCAGGACGGTCTCGCCGGCGGCGTCGCGCGCGATGAAGCCTTGCGTGAGCGTGACGGGCTCCTCCTGGGAGGCGAGCGCGGCGCGGAGCGCCGGGTCGGGCGCGAACTCGCACGACGAGGAGAGGAAGTGCCTGCCCGGGTTGGCCTGCGCGTCGCCCGAGGCGGTGAGCATGTCGCGGGCGTCGCGCCAGCGCGTCGAGAGCCCGCGCGCGTTCAGGAACGCCGCGCCCAGGCGCGTCGACATCAGCTCCCCGCGCGACATCACCTGGGCGCGCAGCCTGGGGCTGATCTCGCCGAGCAGCGACGCGCCCAGCGCGACCCGATCGAGCGCGGTCAGGTCCGCGGCGAGCAGCGCCGCCCAGTCGAGCTCGAGCGCGTCGCCGAGTGACTCGTGGCGCTCTCGGATCTCCGCCAGGATCTCCCCGTGCTCGCCACGGATGGCCGCCGGGAGCAGCGCCTCGAGCAGGTTCGACACCCCGCCGACCGCAGAGCACACGATCACCGGGCGCTCGCCCGACTCGAGCAAGGACTGCGCGATCTGGTGGATCGTGTCCCAACGCTCACGCGTTGAGACGCTGGTTCCACCGAACTTCAAGACGACGGTCGAGGACATGGCGAGGCTCGCTCTCGGGGGGGCAAGAACCAAAGTCGGAGGCGGGCCTTCATGCCGCCCCCGCGAGACGAGGCTTTATCGCACAATGTCGGTAGGTTGGCTACGCGCGAGGCGCCCTGATGGGCCGCCGTTTCGACTTCAGAGATCGCACGTGAACTCCCCGTCCTGGATGTCGACGTAGTTGCTCGGCGTGGCGCTCGAGTTTCGGCCTCGGAAGAGGTGCCCGGACTCGAAGGTGCCGGTCAACTGAGTGCGCGCGCTGTTTCGGTTGCAGGTCAGGGAGAGGCCGCTCGTGTTGCCGAGGGTGTCGATGCCCCACGCCTCGAAGCCGCTCGCGTCGGAGAACACGTACTTGTAGACGCCGAACGCCGAGGTGTTGAACAGGCGCCACGTGATGGGGTCGTAGTCGATGAGCATCTCGACCGTGTGCTCTCCCTCGTTGAGCGAGACGTAGAGCGAGTCCGTGGACTCGTCCATGTCACAGTATATGGTCCCGCTCGAGCTCTTGGAGATCGCCTCCGTCGCGCCCGCGCGTGGCCCGGTGAAGGAGTGCTGGACCGTGAACGCGAAGGACTCTGGTGCGGGCGGCGGGGGCTGGCAGGTCCCCGCGGCGTCGCACGTCTCGGCGCCCGAGCACCTCCCGCACACGCCCTCGCAGCCGTTGGGGCCGCACGTCTTCCCGTCGCACTCGGGCACGCCCTCGGGCAGGTGTCCGAGGTCTCGTTCCCATTGCAAGTCCCGTCGCCGCAGCGTGGCTGGACGGGGCAGTCGCCCGGGCATGACGCCGACGTTTCGGCTCCGTTGCAGATCCCGTCGCCGCAGCGTGGTTGGATGGGGCAGTCCTGAGGGCAATCGTCGGAGAACTCGAAGAAGTCGCAGTAGCTGTTCCCGCACAGGTCGGCCGAGCAGTCGATGTCCTCACGAGCGGTGTCGATCCCGTGCGTCGGGGCGACCCATGAGGAGCATCGACGTGGCCGCGCAGAGGTCGACGACGGCTCGGCCCGTGCGGCCCTGGGTGGCGTCGAAGTGTTCCAGAGCGATGGCGCACCAGCGCAGCGCGCCCTCGGGGTCCCCACCGCCGGGGTGATCGCGCGCAGGCGGTCGAGGTCCTCAGCGCGCGCGCGTTCACGGTAGCGTTCACCGAGGAGGATCGCCTCCGAGACGGGGTCGTCCGGGCGTGGGTCGTCGTGCATGGCGTGGGACCTGGCAGAGAGACGGGTGGCGAGGGTGAGAGGTCCTCTCACCCTCGCCTGGGGCTCGTCCATGGTGATGTCGTGTGGTGTGTTCGCGGTGGTGGCCACGAGGACGGGGTCGGGTCATGGAGCGTGTGTCAGGGACGCGATCTTGTAGCCGTCTTCGGAGCGCACGAGCAGCTCCTCGAGGCCGAGCGCGCGGAGGCGATGGATGGCGGTGTAGAGGCGGTTGAGCGCGCTCGGGTCGGTGACGACGACCTCGGGCCAGGTCGTCTCGAAGAGGTCCCAGACGTCCACGGGCGCCGGGTACGCCTCGATGAGCGTGCGCATGATCTTGCGCGCCACGCGCCTCCGGGTCAGGTCGATGCGGTCGGCCGCGCCGGTGATGGCCTCGATGTCGCCCTCGACGAGCAGGTCGGGGGAGTCCGTGGCGAGCGAGTCTTCGACGAGGGGCCCCTCGTCGTAGGGAAGGTCGGGGATCGTCCGACCGGGCTTCTTGGGTGCTTCGCGTGTCATGTTTCGTTCCTGTGTTCGAGGTCGATGTGTCGACCGTGGCGTCACCGCCCAGTCCTCTCTTCAGACGTGCGGTATGTGTTTTTAGATCTTGGTTTTTTGCCTTTATTTTAGCTTTGAATAAGAGGTTTTGCCCTGCGTCTTAGGCTGGTTCTCGAGGGGGTGCGCGGGGCCAGGCGTCAGTGAATGCACGCCTGAGGGCACGCCCGGTCGAGGTTCTTCTGGAAGCGGAGCGCGTCGGGGAAGAGCTCGCGGCCGAAGACGCCCGCGGCCTCGAAGGGCCACGACTCGGCCTCGTCGCAGAGGTCCTCGATGAGGAAGCCCTCGCCGCGCCAGGTCCCCTCCAGGAGGATGGGCCTGGTGCGCTCGGAGCACCAGTTGCGGCGCATCTGTCGGAGCTGAGGTGGGCTCCAGAGGCGGCCGAGGACCTTGCGCTCGTAGTCGGGGATGGCGCCGGGCCGTACGAGGTGGGCGCGGTCGATGCGGACGTACTCGTCCTGAATCCGGACGGACTCGGGGACGACCGAGTGGTTCCAGCAGCCGCGGTCGACGCGGAGGTTCGAGAGCATGGCCCCGGCGTGCTGGTACTGTAGCCCGAGGTAGGGCGTGAGCCCGTTGAAGAGCCACAGGGCGCAGGCGAGCGCGGCGAGCTTGTGAGGGGCGGCGCGCAGGTCGCGCGTGATCCGGAGGCGCTCTCCGCGGGGCGCGGCGATCACGCACAGGCCGAGCGCGGCCCAGAGCGCGGGCTCCTTGATGAGGGTCCAGGGGTCGTCGGGGAGGCCGCCGTGGGCGAGCCACGAAGCGGCTGAGCAGATCGCGGCGGCGGCGAGGAGGGGGCGAGCGAGGCGGCGGAGCGTGGAGGTGAGCGCGCGGACGTCGGCGTCGGTGGCGAGCGCGGCATGGGAAGGGAGCATGACGAAGGCGAAGGCGGGGGCCATGGTGAGCGTGAGCGGGATGTGGAAGGCGATGGCGAGCGGCCAGGCGAGCCAGCGGCGCCCGGTCCACATGAGCGCGGCGATGGCGAGCTCCGTGGCGAGGACGGCGTGCGGGACGAGCGGCGCGATCGATGAGGGCAGGGCGGGGAGGTTCCAGAGCGTGACGACCTGGTCGAGGCCGTGGAGGGCGCAGGAGGTCTGCGGTGAGAGGAAGTCGGCGTTGAGCTTGTGGAGCGCGGCGATGGCGTAGGTGAGGGCGCCGAGGCGGGCGAAGGCGAGGCGCCGGGAGAGGAGGGCGCGGGGCCTGCGCGCGGTGGCGAGGCCGACGCACGCGAGGGCGACGAGCAGGGCGGACTGCGTGAGGTGGTCGCGCAGCGTGAGGAGCGGCCCGAGGGCGCCCAGCGCGATGAGCAACCACCCAGTGCGCGCGTCGCGCCAGGCGACGAGCGCGGCGCCGAGCGCGAGCGCGAGGTCGAAG
>CAJXPN010000410.1 GCA_913058025.1 uncultured Myxococcales bacterium
ATCTACACAGAGTAGATCGTCGGCAGCGTCAGATGTGTATAAGAGACAGATCTCGTGGAGGGACTTGGTCTCCCAGAAGGGGGCGGCGTCCTGAGGGGTCATGGTGTGCTCAGCGTGGTCGGAAGAAGAGGGACACGGAGTTGACGCAGTAGCGCAGGCCGATGGGCTCGGGGCCGTCCTCGAAGACGTGTCCGAGGTGTCCGTCGCAGTGCGCGCAGACGATCTCGGTGCGCTCGAGGTCGTGTCGGAGGTCGGGGCGCGTGAGGACGCGCTCGGGGTGGATGGGGCGTGTGAAGCTGGGCCACCCCGTGCGCGAGTTGTACTTGTGCTCGGCCTCGAAGAGGGGATTGTTGCACGCGGCGCAGTGGTAGCGGCCGGGCTTCTTGTTCTTGAGGTAGCGCCCCGTCCAGGCGAGCTCGGTGCCGCCCTCGCGCAGGATCTCGAACTGCTGTGGCGTCAGGCGCTCGCGCCACTGCGCGTCGGTGAGGGCGATGCGTGCCTCGCGCGTGGGGATGGAGGACGACTGGGGCGGGGGCTGAGGGGTCTTGGCGGTCAGCCGCGCGAGGCGCGCGCGGCGGAGCGACTCCTTGGGGTCGGGCGGAGGCGCAGGCGTGACGCACGCAGCGAGCGCGCCGGTGAACGTCGTGAGTATGAAGGCGCGTCGTGTGAGCACGGTGTGTCTCGTGTGTGGGTCCGCGACGAGGACATGCAAGCAGATGAGAGGGCACGTGGTCAACCTGCGTGGCGCTTACGTCGTGTGAGACGCGCGTTCGGCGTGGGTTGTTCAACGCGGCGTGGAGAGGAGCGCGTCGACGGCGGCGGTTGCCGTGGAGAGGCGCTCCTCCCAGGAGCCCCGAAGGACGACGTGGCGGCGGCCGTGGTCGGAGAGCGCGCGCTGGCAGTCGGCGAAGAAGGCGTCGCGGTCGGCCTGCTCGGGCTGGTAGCGCTGCGGGTCGGGGACGAACGGGACGTCGACGTCGCACAGGAGCGTGAGGTCGTAGGGGCGCGCGGAGGCCAGCCTCGTGACCTCGGGCGGGACGTGCCCGAGCAGCGCGTCGGCCCAGATCGTCGTGGCGAGCGGGTCGGTGTCGCAGAACAGGACGCGGTCGCACTGGCGCGCGAGCGCGTCCTCGGAGGCGGCCTGGCCCCGGGCGATGCGGATGAAGTCCGTGTCCGTCAGCGGCCCGGAGGCGTGGTCGAGGTGAGCGCGCGCGTACTCGTCGACGTGGCGGGTGTGGTAGCGGCGCGCCAGCTCGCGCGTGAGCGTGGACTTGCCGGTGGACTCGGGGCCGAAGACGCTGACGCGGCGCGCGTAGTAGGCGCGCACGGGCGCGGTGAGGAGGTCCCAGTGGGTGTAGGGGTCGGCGCGCACGGCGGTGCCGGAGACGGGGACCTGCTCGCGGGAGATGTCGACGGGCACGAAGTCGGCGCCGCACTCGGTGGCCAGGCGCGCGCCGTAGTCCTCGGAGGCGAACACGAGGTCGACCGGCGCGTCGGTGTGGCGCTCCACGAGGTCGCGCCAGATGTCCCAGAAGCGCGGGTGCTCGGAGGGGTCCTGAGGGACCTCCTCGGCGACATGGACGACGCGCGCGCGTGAGCCGAACAGCTCGTCCATCCAGGCGTGTCGGAGCGCGCCGGGGATGGGCTCGTCCTCGAGCGTGCAGACGAGGACGGTGAGGCTGTCGGCGAAGCCGAGCGCGAACTCGACGAGGTAGCGGTGCCCCAGGTGCGGCGGGAGGAACTTCCCGAGGAGCATGCCGTGGGTGGGTGGTGCCATCACAGCTCCACGGTGCGTTTGGGGGTGGCGATGGAGCCGAGCAGCTCGAGCGCGCGTGGGCTGGCGTCGAGGTATTCGAGGTCGACCCGGCTGAGCGAATCAGGCCATGAGAGTTGCGAGAGCGCGAAGGCGTCAGCGTTCGTGACCGTGGAGCCGCGCAGCTCGAGCCGTTCGATTAGCCCGCCGCGGCAGAGCGAGGAGCACAGGGCGAAGACGTCGTTGGAGGAGAGGGAGCAGTGGTTGATCAGGACGATGCGAGCGTGCGCGAGCGCGCCGGAGGCGATCCAGGGGGAGAGCGCGTCGTACGAGGCGGCGTTGTAGCTGAGGTCGAGGTGCTCGATGGGGCCCGTGAGGCCAGCGAGGGCGTGGACGCCAGCCTCGCGGATGGCGCACAGGTTGAGGTTGAGGTGGGTGATCGTGGCGGCGTGGGAGGACCCGGCGATGGCGACGCAGCCAGCGTCGGAGATCTTGCGGCAGTCCTCGAGGTCGAGGCGGGTGATGGGGCGCTCACCCCAGGCGCCAAGCAGGCGCGAGAGGCCGCGGTGGGTGAGGTTGCCGCGGGTGATGTCGACGCAGCGGCACAGGCCGAGCAAGTGCGCGTTGGCTTTGAGCGTGCGCTGGACGAGCCAGCCAGGCGGCGCGAGGCGGAGCGCGTCGGGCCAGCGCTCGAGGTGGGACTCGACGTAGGGGAGGAGCCGCTCGGAGAGCTCGGCCGAGGCGACCGTGGGCTCGAGGAGCGCGCATAGGCGCCGCCACCGCTCGACGGTGGGTGGGCCGTCGAGGGCGGCGCGCACGTCGCCGAAGAGGGTGTCGAGGTCGGTGTCGAGCATGCGCCGCGTGGGTCAGTTGATGGTGATGTCGCGCGCGGTGCGCACGAACATGACGTCGCGCAGCTTCTTGTGGCGCCAGAGCGCCTCGCCGCGCTTGTCGCGCAGGGTCTCGAGGTCGAAGCCCATGATGGTGAGGTCTGCGTCGGCGGACTGCTCCTCGACGAGGTCTGCGTAGGCGTCGGCGTCGTTGACGGCGAAGAAGCGGACGTTCTTCTCGGAGATGGGGATGCGGCCCTCGGAGAGCATCTCCTGGAGGTGCGAGCGCTGCTCCTCGATCTCGTCGGTGGGGAGCGCCGCGAAGACGGAGAGCTCGCCGTTCCTCCAGTCCGGGTGGTCGAGGAGGATGTAGCCCAGGAGGATCATGAGGTTGGCGTTGGAGCGGTCGTTCCAGGTGATCCAGATGTGGATCTCGCGGCGCTCGCCGAAGTGGAAGTCACCGTGGCGCAGGATGAGCATGGCCATGTCGGTGTTGGAGGCGAAGATGGCGGCCTTGGCGACGTCGTCGACGATCTCGGGCTCATCGTGTCGTGAGAACTCGAACATGACGGCGTTGTTGCTCAGCCCGGAGACGCCGGGGACCTGGAGGGACTGGGCGAGCGCGGAGATGATCGAGGGCGAGACGATGGTGTCCATGTAGACGGGGGAGTTCTGGACGCGCGCGAGCTTGATCAGGCGGTCCTTGACCTCGAGGGCGTCCTCGTAGGAGTCGGAGTCGAGCTGGTCCTGGATGAAGTGGAGGTAGGTGCCGAAGCCGTAGCGTTGGCAGAGCCAGCGCATGAACTCGAGCGGCGCGCGGCGGTCGAAGGTGCGCGCGTTGACCATGATGACGGAGGGTCGCCAGTCGGCGGTGGAGGCCTCGTCGCGGGACTGGCGCTGGAGGTTGACCTGCATGTAGCGGGTCGCCTGGCCGATGACGCCCTGGAACATCGCGGCGAGGTCGTCCTGCTTGGTGGTGGTGCGCGACATGAAGACGTACATCACGACCATGAAGACGAGCGCCAGGATCGCGAAGACGGGGTCCATCTGGAACATCATGAACAGGCACATGGCGGCGCCGAAGAGGCTGACCCACCAGCGCGAGCGGAAGGAGGGGCGGTAGGAGGGGCGCGCGGCGAAGTGCTCGAGGAAGCTGATGGCGCACAGCGCGCCGTAGGTCACCATGAAGAACATGGAGATGAGGCGCGCGACGAAGTCGACGTTGCCGGCGAGCACGATGCAGACGGCGAGCGCGCCGGTGACGATGGTGGTGTTGCGGGGCTCGTTGTTGGAGCCGACGCCGGCCTCGAGCCATCCGTTGATGCGCTCGGAGGGGAGCGAGCGGTCGGCGCCGATGGCCTGGAGGGTGCGGGGCGCGACGAGGATGGAGCCGAGCGCTGAGGAGAGCGTGGCGCAGGCGAGGCCGATGGGGATGATCGGGCCCCAGATGGCGATGCGACCCATGATGAGCTGGTCGGACGCGAGGTCGTCGAGCGGGGCGCTCATCCAGAGCTTGGTGATGATGGCGATGTACATGAAGAAGCCGACGACCGTGGCGATCAGGGTGCCATTGGGGATCGACTTGCGTGGGTTGGCGAGGTCGCCCGAGAGGCCGACGCCGGCGGTCATGCCCGTGAAGGCGGGGAAACAGATGGCGAAGACGATGAAGAAGTTGTCGGGGTCGGCGATGGTCTTGGCGGGGGAGAGAGCGCCGATCTCGTAGCCCTCGGCGGGAGAGCCCAGGAAGAAGAGCGCGAGCGAGGCCGCCAGGATCGCGACGACGACGTAGAGCGCTTTGACGCCCAGGTCCGCGCCCTTGGTGAGCATGAGGCCGATGAGCGCGACGACCGCGGGCAGCGAGATGTACCTCGGGTCGAACGGGCCGCCGATCAGCGCCTCCATCTGAGGCCGCAGCGGCTCGAACGCCTCGGCGAACGCGATCATGTAGAAGGCCACGGAGATCGCCTGGGAGAGGTAGAGCGAGATGCCGATCACCGAGCCGATGGTCGTGCCGAACGAGCGCGAGATGATGAAGTACTCGCCGCCTCCCTCGACCTTCCTGTTGGTGGCGATCTCGGCGATGGCGAGCGCGGTGGGGACGGTGACCATGTGGCCGACGACGACGATCATGAGCGCGCCGACGTACCCGACGTGTCCGACGGCGTAGCCGAAGCGCAGGAACATGATGGCGCCGAGGATCGTCGAGATGCCGGCGAGGAATACTGGCGTGGTGCCGAAGCCGTGGCCACCAGATGGGTCCTCGGCGTGCGTCGTGTCGCTCATGGTTTCCTAGGTGGAATTGGGGAGCAATATGGTCATACGGATGCGGCGGCATGGTCGCACGAGGAGGCGGGCAGGGCAAACCCGCGCGGCGCGCGTGACCAGGGCAATCGCACTCCTCATGACTCAACACTTCAGGCGGGCCTTGGGGAGAGGGTTCGCGGGTGGTGAGCGGGCTGAGGGTGGAACTGCGACACGGTCCCCCAGGCGCCGCTCGCTCGCGCTCGCTTGCCGGTCCCCTCGCAGGGA
>CAJXPN010000411.1 GCA_913058025.1 uncultured Myxococcales bacterium
ACGAGATTTCTGCCTGTCTCGTGGGCTCGGAGATGTGTATAAGAGACAGGGTCGTGTACGGGGCGGCGGGGGCGCAGGGTGAGCGTCCGATCGAGACGCTCTACCTGAGCGCGGATCGGTTCGCGCTGACCCGAGCCCAGCTCGACGCAGCCGCGCCCGGGACGGGGGTGCTCGCCGGGTTCGACGGGGCGTTGGTCGTGGGCGGCGACGTGGGTGACGTGCGCGCGAGCCTCGAGGGCAGGTTCGAGGGGGGTACGGGAGAGGTCGCCGCGAGCGTGAGGGCGCTGGGGGTGATCGAGGCGATGCTCGCGCCCGAAGGCACGAAGCGCGAGGTCGCGCCGAGCTACGAGGCCCAGGCCACGCTTCGAGGGCTCGAGGTCTCCTCGATCTACGACGTGGGGGCCGACGTGGTGCTGAGCGCCGACCTCGACGTGCGCGGCTCGGGTCTGGACGCGGGGTCGCTCGACGTCGAGGGGGCGCTGCGCGTCTTCGACGCGCGCGCCGATCGCGTCGAGCTCGAGCTCTTCGAGGTCGCGGCGGGGTTCGCCAGGGGGAAGGGGAGGATCGAGCGGGCGGTGCTGCGCACGCCCTACGCGGACGCGGAGGCGAGCGGTTGGGCGACGCTCGGAGGCGAGCTCGACGTGCGCCTGAGCGCGCGGACCGAGGAGCGCCATGAGCGCGAGGTCTTCGTGGGCGCCGAGGGCGAGGAGCCGATCAAGGTGCCCCAGCAGGCCAGCCTCGAGCTGGCGGTGAAGGGCGCGCTCGACTTGGAGCGCACCGATGATCCGGTGGTGATGACCCGCGAGCTGGACGTCGAGGGAGGCTGGTCGATCGAGGGGTTCGAGGGCGCCGGAGTCGAGATCGCGAAGAGCACGGGCGCGGTCGACGTGGAGGTGAAGACGCCCGCGGAGGGCACGCGGACGTGGAGGTACGACGTGAAGGCGCAGGTCGGCCGGCTGCGCGCGCCCGGGGCGAAGGCCGACGGGCTCCGCGTGGACGTAGATGGCTCGATGAGCGTGACTGCGCCGCTGTCTAACCCGTTGAAGTTGTTCAGGAAGCTCAGGTCGGACACGAGCGTGAGCGCGGACCGCTTCGATGGCTTCGGGGTGAACCTGAACAACGCGACGCTGGACGCGGTGACGCGGCCCGGCGGGCTCGGGCTCGAGTACGAACTCGACGCGAGCGTGGGTTCGACGTCGGTGCGCTCCGGGGGGACGCGCGCGAGGGTGGACTCGGCGTCGCTTGACCTGTCCGGTGCGGTGTCGCTGGACCACGGCGCCAGCTCGGCGTCACGCGCGCTCAGGGCGATAGGTGTGAAGGGGGAGGTCGAGGTGAAGGGCCTCGCGTCACCGGGGCTCGCGCGCGCCCGCGTCGTGAAGGCGACGTTGGACGTGAAGGGCGCGCTCGCCGACCTGCACGGAGAGGTCGGTGTGAGCGCGACGGCGGGGGAGGCGTCGGGGGTGCCCTTCGACGAGATCGAGGCGAAGGCGTCGATCTCGTCCAGCCGTGAGTTCAAGTGGGACGTGCTGGTGGCGCGACCGCAGGATGAACTCCCGGGGCGGCTGATGCTAAAGGGGGCGGGGAAGCTCCCGGCCACGCTGGACAGCGTGACCGTGGACGACATGCTGCTCAGGATCAACCAGGGGAACGTCTGGAAGGTCGAGAAGGCGATCGTGGACGCGAGCGAGCGCGGCGTGGTGAAGTTCGACGAGGTCACGCTCAAGAGCGGCCCCCAGGAGGTCCGACTGGACGGCGTCTATCGCGCGCGCGGTGAGCAGGACCTGACGGCGAGCCTGAAGGCGGTGGAGCTCGCGCGCGTGCGGAAAGACTTCGGCCTGGAGGGGTTGATCGCGCCCATGAAGGGGCGCGTGCCGGACCTGACGTTGACGATGAAGGGGACGGCGAAGGCGCCCGAGATCACGCTGGCGGGGGGGCTGGACGCGGTGTCGTACGATGGCGTGGGCCCGTTCACGCTGAGCACGCTTGTGAAGTACCGAGGGGAGCGGTTCACGGTGACGTCGTTCAACCTGGACGGGTTGGGCCAGAAGGACCTGGTGGACGCGCAGCTCATGATCCCGCTGCGCGTGGACCTGTTGGGTGGGTACGAGGTGTTCTGGCAGAGGTCGTTGCTCGCGACGGTGACGCTGCACCCGATCGACCTCCAGAAGGTGAGCGCCGCGATGGAGTCGCTCGACGTGAGCGGGCTGGCCGGGACGTTCTCGGGGACGTTGGTGGCGAGCGGGACGATGGAGGAGCCGACTCTGGACTCGACGTTCCATGGGTACGACGTGGCGGTGAAGCGCGAGTTCGGCGAGCAACGCGTGGACGTCGCGGAGCTCGACCTGGACGTGAAGCTCGACTACCAGCCGCCGAAGGGGAAGGAGGGCGGGCTGGACACGAAGGTGAAGGTGCGCTGGGAGGATACGGAGAAGCTGAGCCTGGAGCTCAAGACGCCGCTGCCGTTCGCGACGTGGATCTACGACGTGGTCGAGCGCGGCGAGACGATCGACTGGGCGGCGCAGACTCTGGCGCAGCCTTACGACCTGAACTTCAAGATCGACGGTGTGGATCTGAGGCGGATCGACATCCGCCCGCTGTTGAGCAAGCCGGACGCGGCGGGCGTGCTGAGCGCGTACGTCGTGGGCAAGGGCCGGTTCGACGACCCCGTGCTCGACTTCGACGTGACGGTCGGCGGGATGGTCGGGGACGACACGTTCGACTGCACCGACATGGACGGGGACGCCTGGAAGGCGCCGCGTCGGCGGACCGGTGAGAGCGTGGGCGGGTTTGGTTGGGGCCGATTTCGGGACATCCTGATGAGGCTCGAGGGGTCGGTTCGGGGGGGCAAGCTCACGCTGAAGTGCGCGAAGGTCAACTGGGACAGGGACGACATCGTGACGGCGGTGGGTGAGGTGCCCTTGCCGATGAACGTGCTCTACGAGGGCGGGACGCTCGAGGACCTGCCGATCGACTTCGACGTGGTGCTGCATGGCAACGAGCTGAGGAAGCTCTCGGCGGTGGACTACGACACGTTCTCGTCGTTGGCGGGGACGATCCGCGGTGAGATCGAGGCGAAGGGGTCGCTGCGGCAGCCGATGCTCGAGGGCGTGCTCGAGGTCGTGGACACGAACCTTGGCAAGGGCCAGGTGGGGACGGTGCACGTGGAGGTAGGTGCGGCGAAGGAGGTCGCGCGCACGAGGGGCTGGCTCAAGGTCGGGAAGGGGGACGCGGCCGTGGAGGTGCTCGGGTTCGGCGCGCTCGCGAGGCTGAACCTGAACGTGATGGCGCTGGCCGGCGGCGCGAGCCTGTTCGAGGTCAAGAGCCGCGGCAAGCGGGGGATCCAGGGCGGAGGCAAGGAGGCGACGTTGATGCCCGAGGACGACCTCAGGGTGGTCATGGCGACGACGGGCGACGGGCCAGTGAGGCTCGAGACGATCTTCCCCGCGTCGTACTTCTCGAGGAGCGTGACGGGGCTCAAGGGGGGCATGACGATGGACGTGGACGTGTCCGGGACGTACGCGAGCCCCGAGCCGAGGGGGGAGCTGTGGTTCACGGACGTGGAGGCGACGGTGGTGTCGCTCGGGCGTCGGTTCGAGGACCTCGCCGCGAAGATGACTCTGGACGAGGCCGCGCTGTCGCTCGAGGAGTTCGAGGTGAAGGAGGGGGCGAGCTCTCTGAAGATGAAGGCCCGCGTGGAGCACGAGCGCCTTAGGCCCGGGGCGTTGAAGGCGGAGATGGAGTCGAAGAGCTTCGACCTCGGGAGCTTCGCGGACTTCCCGGCGTTCGTGACGGGCAGAGTCGACGCGACAGGGTCGCTGGGTGAGCGCCCGCCGAAGCTGAAGGTCGAAATCACGAAGCTCGACGTGAGGTTACCCGACGACCTGGGCGGGGACCTTCACCCGACCGAGCTCGGCGAGGACATCGTGATCGTGCGCAAGTCGGCCGACGAGATCGCGTTGAGGATGGTGGAGGGGGTCGACGTCGATGTGTTCGAGCAGGAGGAGGAGGAGAGCTCGAGCTTCGACCTCGAGATGGCGTTGGCGTTCGCGGACGGGAGCATGCTCTACCACCCGTACGGCTTCGTGGCCTTCCACGGGGCGATGGACGTGTCACGCAAGAGAGGGGCGACGCGTGTGGTTGGTGAGATCGTGGGGGAGCGGGGGGACGTGGAGTTCCTGGACAAGAAGTTCGCGCTCAACGACGCGGTGGTGACGTTCACGGGGCCTGCGTCGACGCCGCAGCTCCAGATCGACGCGGTGTACTTCATCGACAGATCGGTGGCCGAGCAGCTCTCGGAGCCACGCGACGGGAAGGCGAGGGTGGTCATCCGGATCGACGGGACGCCGTCCGACCCCAAGCTCAAACTGATCAGCGATCCGTCGCTCACGGACACCGAGATCCTTTACATCCTGGCCACGGGGCGGCCGCCGTCGACGGCCGAGGTCGGTCAGGATCAGGGCGTGGTGTCGGCGGCGCTCGGCGCAGCGAGCGGGCTGGCGCTGGCGATGCTCCAGGACAGCCTGTCGATCAAGATCCCGGTCGACGTCCTGAGGCTCGAGGGGGGGTCGGGCGATCAGGCGATCGGTGGGTTCGAGGTGGGCAAGTACCTCACGCCGGATCTGTTCGTGTCGTACCGCCAGAGGTTCTCGTCGAGCGAACAGGCGTCGGAGTCGATCCTCGGGATCGAGTTTCAGTTCGCGCCGAAGTGGAAGTTCGAGACGACGCTGTCGACGAACAGCGCGGCCTCGTTCAACGTCTTCCGCGAACTCCTGTGAGGGGGCGCGTGAGCGCGGGAGGTAGAAAGATGGCGCCTGAGCGATGGCCTATGTTAGTCTGCGCGGCACTATCGATACGTTGAGAAACCGAGCGCGCGGTGTTTGCCGCGCTGGTACAGGAGCGAGGGCGAGATGGAACTGTTCTCAGGCAGCGTGGTGCTCATAGGCGGCATGGTGGTGCTGCTCATCGTCGCGTTGGGGGTGTTCGCGCTCGTGGCGCGTGGGAGTGGTGGGGGCGGAGGTTCGCCGGCGCCGAGCCGGAGGCCCGCGGTGGCTGGCGGCTCGACGACGACGAGCATGACGCGGAAGCTGAACTGGTTGGAGG
>CAJXPN010000412.1 GCA_913058025.1 uncultured Myxococcales bacterium
GATCTACACAGAGTAGATCGTCGGCAGCGTCAGATGTGTATAAGAGACAGCTCGATGGAGGATGCGTTGGAGATGACGCTGCACTACTACCGGCACCTCATGCCCACGAGGTTGAGCAGGTCGATCGCCATCATGCGGCCGGTCATTGCGGTACAGGTGATCGTCATTCTGGTCGTCCTGCTCAAGAACTACTTCGGCAATTGAAGACGAGCCACGAGTCATTGGCTCTGTCTTGGAAGTCGCGTTCGAGGACGCGACGAACTGAGGAGGCGCGATGAAGCGCGACTGGACGGGTTCGGGGGGGCGCAGGGCGAAGGAGCTGGCGGAGAGGTCGAGCGAGCCGTCGTCCGAGCTCCGAGAGGTGCACGTGTCGTCGTGCGACACGGAGGTGCTCGAGGAGGGTAGCCGCGGTTACGCGGAGGCGCTCGGTGTGTACAGGGCGAGCGACATCATGGGGGAGGTCGAGGCGGCGGGCGGTGTGCTCCTTGGCGTCCAGCGCGATCGCGTCATGGACAACCCCTGGCTCACGAGCGTCGTGTTCTCGATGATCGGTGGGCGCGCGAAGCTGTGCTTGACCCCGATCGACCCCATGACGCGAGGCGCGCTCGAGGGTACGAGCGGAGGGTACGATCTGAACTTCATGTTCATCAGCGTGTACGAGTCCGGCGAGGCCGACCTGACGTGGGGGAGGCCGACGATCATGACGCCATCGACGCTCCAGCTCGGCTCGTGGCCGGGGTCGGGAGACTTTCGCGAGGACCTGAGCGCGCACCGTCGCCGCGTCGAGGCGCGCGACGAGGCGGCGTTCTTGCACGAGGACATGGAGGACGCTCAGGCTTCGATGTGGTTCTACGAGTCGCAGCTCGTACCGGACGCGATGCTCGCCTACATCTACACGGGCGGATGGGGCGGAGGCGTGTCTGGCGATGAGAAGAAGAGCAGGTGGCCGATCGTGGCGGGCGTGCTGGCCGCGCTGCTCGTGTGGTGGATCTGGTCTGGCCTGTCGCTCCACGGGATCTGAGCCGCGTCCGTAGGCCCTCACGCCTCCTGACCTCGGCAGCGCTCGGCCTGTGCCCACGGGCGCGGCCTCAGCCTGGCAGGATGGACTCGGGGAGGTCCTGGCGGGCGAACCACTGGACGTCGTCGACCTCCATGCGCTCGAGGGCGCGATCGAGGGCGTCCGAGAAGACGAGCCACTCGCGGCCGGGTGAGGGCGGGCGGAGGTCGCCGCCGCTCAGGGGCGCGTCGTCGATGAGGATGACGAAGCGTGAGAGCTCGGAGAAGTGCGCGAGCCGGAGGCGGTAGCGCGTGGGGCCGACGCGCGCGAAGCAGTCTCTCGGGGCGTGGTGTTGGAATGCGACGCCTTCCTGCGCGGCGTAGCGCGACAGGATGCGCAGCGCGCTGTCGGGGTGTAGCGCGTCGGGGTCGAGGACGAGCTCGTCCCCGAGGTCGAGCGTGTCGAAGACGACGACGGACTGGACGTCTCGAGGGTCCGACGCGCGTGAGCCGTCGCGTGGTGGTTCGTCGTCGGGTTCGCGCCGGGGTGCCTCGGAGGAGGACTCGGAGACGGACCAGAAGAGCGCGATCGAGAAGAGCGTGAGCGCGAGTGCGGCGAGCAGCATGGGGTCACCTCGTCGAGACGTACGTGCGCCCATGATAGTAGGGCGCGGTGCAAATGTGAACGCGCTCACGCCATCGTCATGCTTCGGTGTGTTCGCAGGTTCGCGTGGCGTGTGCTAAAATCGACGCATAGACGTTCAGGATGAGCCGCGGTGAGCGTTCGATGCGTACGAAGGTGCGCTTGGGCAACGCGAGCGCCTGCGCGCGGTTCGTGTGGAAGAGGCAGACGATGAACTCGGAGCAGGCGGTGCAGCGCCTTGAGTTGTTGAGGCGGTTGCCAGACGAGGCGATCTCGTTGGCAGAGGCGATGCACCTGATGCAGGTGAGGGTGGGGGCGTCCGAGCTCGAGAGGTCTCCCAAGGCCGCGCTCGATGCGCTGGCCGAGGCCTGCGAGCCGCGCGTGTCGGCGGCCGAAGGGCCGCAGGCCCGGCTCGTGGCGCTGTGCCAGTTCCTCGGAGAGGAGTGTGGGTTCCAGGGGGACGAGGAGGACTACCACGACCCTTCGAACAGCGACCTGTCGACTGTGCTCGACACGAGGAAGGGGATCCCTCTGACGCTGTCGGTGATCTACATGGAGGTCGCTATGAGGGTGGGCGTGAGCCTGTCCGCGACGGGCTTCCCGTACCACCTGTTGCTGACGGCGTCCCCGCTCGAGGACACCTACGTCGATCCGTTCCGGGCCGGCCGCGTGATGCGCGGGCACGAGTGCGCGAAGCTGCTCGAGAAGATGTCGAAGGGGTCGCTCGAGTTCGACGCGCGCTACCTCGAGCCCGTGGGGTCGAGGGACGTGCTCACGAGGGCGCTGCGTAACTTGAAGTTCGCGCACCTGCTGCGCGGAGAGGTGGCGCGCGCGATCGAGTACGTCACGATGATGTTGGAGTGGAGGCCTAGGCTGACCACGGAGCGTCGAGATCGCGGCCTGCTCAGGGCTCAGCTCAAGCGTTGGAGCGGCGCGATGAGCGACCTCGACGCGTACCTCCGGGTGAGGCCCGAGGCGCCAGATCGGATGAGGATCGAGCTCGAGCTCATGAAGGCGCGCAAGGAGATCCTCAAGATCAACTGAAGCCGCCTCCCGCGCGGATCTCGCCGAGGCGAGCCGGGCGGGTGGCGACGTCCTCGGGTCAGCTGCCCTGGAGCTCGAGCTTGGCGGAGGCGTCCCTGAGGGCCGTGCGGATGCCCTCCTCGATCACCGGGTGGTAGAAGGGGAGGAGCAGGATGTCGGCGACGCGCATCTCCTGCTGGATGACCCAGGAGAGCAGGTGGGCGGTGTGCTCGGCGCGGGGGGCGAACATCTCGGCGCCCACGAGCACGCCGTCGGAGATGCGCGCGTAGACGCGGACCATCCCCTTGTTGATGCCCATGACGCGGGCGCGGCCCTGGTTCGAGTAGGTGACCTCGCCGACGACGATCTCCTGGCCAGCGAGCTCGAGGAACGAGGCGCCTGCGATGGCCATTTGGGGGTCGGAGAAGGCGATGGCGAGGGGTGTGTGTCGTGTGTGCGCGATGGGCTCGCTGGCGGCGGCGTTGGCGCCTGCGATGCGCCCCTCGTAGACGGCCTCGTGGAGCAAGGAGCGGTACTCGGTGACGTCGCCCGCGAGGAAGATGCGGTGGTCGCCTACCTGCCCGGTGCCGTGGTCGATGGTGGGCTTGCCGTACTCGTCTAGCTCGACGCCCGCGGCGGCGAGGTCGAGGAAGGCGAGGTTGGGGCGACGGCCCGCGGTGGACAGGATGCGGTCGTAGTCGGAGGTCCTGGCGTGGCCCTCGTGGTCGCTCCATGCGAGGCGGAAGACGTCGCCGTCGCGCTCGGCGGTGAGGCCGGTGATGCCGAGCTGGATGTCGAGCTCTGCGCTCATGACCTCGCGCGCGTTGGCCTTCATGACCGGGTCGGAGAGGAAGCCGAGGTTGTGCGAGATGTTGAAGAGGGTGACGCGGACGCCGAGGCGATGGAGCGCCTGGCCGAGCTCCAGGCCGATGACGCCGGTGCCGATGATGGCGATGGAGTCGGGCAGGTCCTCGAACTCGAAGACGTCGTCGTTGACGAGGATGTCGTCGCCCAGGTGCCGGAGGTTGGGCGGGATCCAGGGAGAGGAGCCCGTGGCGATGACGAAGGACTCGGCGCGGACGGTGTGTTCGCCGACCTGGAGGGTGTTCGCGTCGATGAAGCGTGCGCGCTCGCGCAGGAGCACGTCGGCGCCCAGCGCCTCGAGGTCGTCCTTGACGAAGCCCGCGAAGCGGTCGCGCTCGGAGCGCACGCGGGCCATGACGGCGCGGCCATCGACGCGCACGGCGTCAGGGTCGACGACGACGCCGAAGGTGCCCGCGTGCTGGACGTGGTGTGCGGCCTCGGACGCGGCGATGAGCAGCTTCGAGGGCATACAGCCGACGCGGGCGCAGGTCGTGCCGTAGGGGCCCGGATCGATGAGCAGCGCGCGCTTTCCCGCTTTGAGTACTTCGCGGCGTGCGTTGAGGCCGGCGGTGCCTGCGCCGATGATGGCGACGTCTGTCTCGATCATGGTGTTCCTTTTCTGGTGTGTGGTCGTTGCCGGGCAAGACAATGCGCGCGGAGTCGTGGGGTTCCGTACCTGCCATCAGAGCATGTACCTCGAGCCGAGGAGCGCGCAGATGAGGAGGTGGATGGCGAGGGTCAGGAGGGCGCGCGTGCGCGCGGTCCGAGTGACGGTGAGCGCGCCGCCCTCGACGATGACGTGGAGCATCTCGTCGAGCGCGACGTCGGCGTCCGGCGTGCACAGCATGGGCTCGAGGCGTTCGTCCCCGATCGTCCCGAGCGCGTTCTGCTGGACCGTGCGCGAGCGGAGGTCGCCGTCGGGCGTCACGTACTCGAGGAGGATGCCGCCGTCGCCTGCGTCGGTGACGAGCGCGAGCGAGGGGGAGCCGTGGCGCAGCATCGCGCGGTGGTGCCGCGCCTGCCACAGGCCGACGGCCACTGGCGCGAGCGCCGCGGCCGCAGCGAGCGGGAGGAGGAGGGAGGCGAACGCGCTGGAGAGCCCGCCGAGCGCGAGGATGAAGGGGTAGGCGGCCGCGAACACGAGCAGGCGAGAGGGGGACTCGCCGAGCACCGCGAGCGAGAGCGGTATGAGCGGTGAGACGGGCCTGGGCGCGGCGGAGAGCGCCTGCCACTGGTTCGCGCGTGAGAGCGAGATGTCTCGTGACGCGGTGAGCGCGGTGACGTCGATGGGGTCCGGGAGACCGGAGGACGCGGCGGCGTGGACGTCGCGGTAGAGTGAGAGCTGTCCTTCGGGGGCGTCGAGCGCTTCGAGGGCGCCGTGGAGGTCGTCCTCGACGAGGGAGAGGTCGCCCGAAGAGCTGCGCACGGGGTACCGATCGAGGATGCTCGCGGAGGCGGCGTCGAGTTCGGGGAGTATCGAGGCGTGTTTGGAGCGCGCGGAGTGTATGTCCCCGAGAGCTGTCTCTTATACACATCTCCGAGCCCACGAGACAGGCAGAAATCT
>CAJXPN010000413.1 GCA_913058025.1 uncultured Myxococcales bacterium
TTACAAAGCTCCCCAGCGGGGAGCGCCAAGCCCGAAGGGCGGCGGCGGGGAGGGCAGCCGCGTTGCCCCCACCAGCCGACAGAGGCTGCTCCTCACAGCCCGTCTATGATCCGGGCGCCCTCGGGGGCCTCGAACCACTCGGCGAGCGTCTCCGGCTCGAAGCTCACCTGCGTCATGGACGCCTTGGTGACGAGCTCGCCGGGCGCGTCGTCGGTCCATTTGAACGTCCGGAACGTCTCGGGGAGCACGACCCCGTCGACCTCCTGGGCGCCGTCGTACTTCATGAACTTCTCGGGCGAGTGGCCGCCCTCGGGGAAGAACCCCGGGTAGGAGACGACGTAGCGGACGCCGCCGACGCGGCGCGTATCGCGATCGAGGTAAAGCACGTAGAAGTCGTCCGGCGCGTCACCAGTACCCTCCGAGAACGTCACGCGGACGAGGTCGTAGACCTTGCCCTCGAACGTCTCCTCGCCTTCGACCTTCAGGTTCACGCCCTCGTCGCCGAACACGAACGGGACGCCCACGAAGTAGTAGGGCGTGAGTGACCAGAACCGGGGCTTGATCCCGAGCTCCTCGTCGGGCGCGGTGGCCCACGCTCGCTTCCCGTCCCAGCCGAACTCCTTGGTCTCGTCCGAGGGCAGCTTGTGGCGCGCCTTCGACGACCACGTGTCCACGATCTGGTAGCTGTCCCGCACGCCCTTGCCGTCCTGAGGCTCGTACGTGAAGCGGAACCCGAGCGGCCCGCCGCTGAACCAGCGCTGGAGCCCGCCGTGTGCCTCGATCGACGCCCAAACGAGCTTCCCCGCCTCGCTCGCCTCCATGCGCGCCTTCGACTTCCCTACGCGGTCGCTCACCCAGCTCGCCTCCGGCGCCGCGGTCGGCGCGGCCTGCGCGGTCGCCTCGACCTCGACCTCGTTCGCCGCGGGCTGGCTCGCCGCGCAACCCCACAACAGCGTGCTCGCCGCCGCATACGCCGCGACCTTCGCCGACGCCCCAAACCACTCGCTCCTGTCCATGTCTCTTCCTCTTGAGTTATCTATGCGTGCTCAACACCGAGCGTCCAGAACCTCGGCGGCCGCACGTTCGAGTCAAGCGCAACCAATGGAAACAGTCATGCCCCCCACAACGCCCGAGACCCACGCTGGCGCCACGCATACCGTCCTGAACGTGGGCGGCGTCCCCGAGCACTTCAACGCGCCCTGGTACACCGCGACGACCCGAGGTGACTTCGACGCGCGGCCCTACGAGGTCCGCTGGACGAACTTCCCCGGCGGTACCGGCGCGATGTGCGCCGCGCTCCAGGACGGTTCGCTCGATGTCGCCGTCTTGCTCGCCGACGGCATCGTCGCCTCGATCCTCTCGGGCAACCCCGCGCGCATCATCGGCACCTACGTCGACTCGCCCCTCTACTGGGGCATCCACGTCCACGCTGACTCCCCGCACCAGTCCCCCGAGGACCTCGCCGGGCTCCCCTTCGCCATCAGCCGCTTCGGCTCGGGCTCCCACCTCATGACCTTCGTGGAGGCGCACGCCCGCGGCTGGCTCTCCACCCACGACCCCCAGTTCCTCCCCGTCGGCGGCCTCGATGGCGCCCGCGACGCGCTCGCGAGCGGCGAGGCGCAGGGCTTCCTCTGGGAGCGCCTGATGACGCGGCCGCTCGTCGACTCCGGTGAGTGGCGCCAGATCGGCGTGCGCCCATCACCCTGGCCGGCGTTCTTGATCGCCGCGCGCCCCGAGGTCATCGCCGAGCACGGCGAGCTCCTCCACGACATGCTCACCGTGGTCGCGCGGCGCTGCCACGAGATGAAGGCCGACCGCGAGACCACCCGCGTCAACATCGCCAACACGTTCGGCCTCGCGCTCGACCGCGTCGACCCCTGGCTCGACGAGACCCGCTGGCGGTGCGCCCCGGAGGTCTCGAGCCTGGCGCTCGAGGAGGCCATCGAGATGCTCCACCGCGTCGGCGTCATCGACCGCAGCGTCCCCCCCGAGGAGCTCGTGGCCTCCTCGATCTGTGAGCTCGGGGCCGTCCTCCCCGAGGCCCTCTACGACGTCCGCGTCGGCGGCGTGCGCGACGCGCTCGCCCGCGCCGGCCACGCCGCTGGCGCGCTCTCCTACGCCCAGCTCAACGTCCTGGGCGACCTCGAGCGCTACTACGATTACGGCACCGAGTCGTGCCGCGTCGCGGCCCAGACGCTCGGGCTCGAGCCCGGCCGCCGCGTGCTCGAGGTCGGCAGCCGCGCGGGCGCCGCCGCTCGCTTCCTCGCGCACGAGCACGGCTGCCTCGTCACCGGCGTCGAGCTCCAGCCCGCGCTCAACGCCGCCGCCCGCGAGCTCACCGCCCGCTGCGGCATGGGCGATTCCGTCACGTTCCTCACCGGCGACATCTCCTCGGTCGACCTCCCCGAGGGCTCGTTCGACCACGTCGTCTCGCTCATGGTCATGACCCACCTCGACGACCGCGAGGAGGCCTGGGTCGCCAGCGCGCGCGCGCTCGCACCCGGCGGGACCTTCTTCGTCGAGGACCTCGTGCTCCTGACCGAGCTCGACGACGCCCAGCTCGCG
The DNA here is from genome assembly GCA_913058025.1 of uncultured Myxococcales bacterium. GTDB lineage: Bacteria > Myxococcota_A > Bradymonadia > Bradymonadales > Bradymonadaceae > CAJXPN01. The sequence continues at coordinate 2,566 of CAJXPN010000413.1, forward strand.
CTCGCGCGCGACGTCCTCGACGCCCCCAACCTCGTCTCCCGTGACGCCTACGTCGCCGAGCTCGAGCGCGCCGGCTTCGCCGACGTCCACGCCCAGGACCTCACCGACGCCTGGCGCGTGTGGTCGCGCGAGCGCCACGCCCAGTTCGTCTCCGAGCGTGACCAGCACGTGCGCGTCCACGGCGTCACCCTCTACGAGTCCCGCGAGACCTTCCTGCGCGTCACGAGCGATCTGTTCGCGAGCGGCGCCCTCGGCGGCGCGCGCTTCACCGGCCGCCGGCGCGGCGCGCTCGAGGCTCGGCTCATGTCCGCCCTCGCCGATCTTTGATTCGTCTGCCTGGAAACATTCTATGTATTTCCAGACGAGATGGTATGATCGTGACCCATGAAAGGCGGGCCTTGTTCCCCCTGCCCGTGGTGTGAAACATGACCCCCTTTGTGGGCGTGGTTGTGCCAGCGCCCCCTGTCGATGGCCCCTGGTCACACGCGAGAACGATGACGACGAAGGACGACCCAAAGCGCGCGCTCCTCTCGGAGCTCTCGGCCGTGCTCGCGCGCCACGCGAGCTCGTTGCCCACCACCTCGATCATCGAGGCGCTCTCCGAAGCCGGCCAGAAGCTTCTGGAGTCGGAGAGCGCATCGATGACGACGGAGGCAGGCCCGCCTACCCTCACCATCGCGCACGCCGGCAGAGACGAGTACCAGGTCACCTGGCACTTCAGCCGCGGCGACGACCTGCGCGCGCTCCTCCCCGAGATCATCGAGACCCAGGCGGTCATGCTCGAGCTCACGCCGCCGCCGCCCATGATGGCCGCGCTCTCGATCTCGCTGTGCTCGGCGCCCCACCCCGACATCCCGCTCGAGGGCCGCGTCGTCCATGAGGTCGGCGGCCGCAGCGCCGTCCAGATCTTCGCCCCCTCTCCCGAGGTCGTCGGCGCGCTCCAGACCCTCCCCGACGTCCTCGACGAGCACGCCGCGCCCGCGTCCGCGCCAAACGCCGCGCGCTCCACGCCCGCCGCCCCCAACCTCGCCTCGATCCTCTTCGGGGAGCTCCAGGCCCAGCCCGTCGTGCGCGCGACCATGCCCGCGGCCGCTCGCCCCAGGCAGGAGACCGTCGACGAGATCTGGCCCTTCCAGGACCGCCCCGGGACCGGCTCCTTCGTCCACGTCGTCAAGGAAGGCTCGGCCCGCTGGCAGGTCGCCGACGTCGGTCTCGAGGGCGCCCTCATCGAGGTCGCCCTCGAGCGCCCCACCGGCGTCCTCGAGCTCATGGCCGGCGGCGACGTCGCCATGCAGGTCATCTTCGACCGCGGCTCCATCGTCGAGCTCCGCCGCGTCCCCGAGCGCGAGGAGGACACCGTCGAGTTCCTCCTCAACAAGGCCCGCAAGATCTCGAGCGAGCAGGTCGACGAGGCCCGCGAGCGCGCCACCCTCTACGGGTGCAGCTGCTCCGACGCCCTCATCGACCTCGGCTTCCTCCAGTACTCCGACGTCCGCGTCGCCCTCAAGACTCGCCTGATCTACCTGCTCCGGCACCTCTGGGGCGACGCCTACGACTCCATCACGCTCCAGCGCTTCAACCGGCTCCCCAAGCGCTACCTCGCGCCCCCCGTCCCCCTCATCGAGCAGCTCTTCGCGCGCATCTTCACGCGCCACGCCTCCGCGCACGTCGACAAGCTCGAGCTCGAGCGCCAGCGCTTCAGCGGCCTCTTCATCGCGCGCCGTGACCCCTCCACCGTGACCCCCGAGCAGCTCGGCCTCGACGGCAAGCAGTCGCGCTTCTTCTCGCAGGGCCTCGTCTCACATCGGCCCGTCGGTGAACTCCTGCTCATCTCCGGCATGAACCACTCCGACACCGTCGCCATGCTCTCGACGCTCGACCGCCTCCAGATGCTCGACATCAAGGAGCTCAACGTCGCCACCGAGGCACGGCAGCGCCACGACGAACAGATCCAGATCTTCCTCTCCAAGATCGGCTCGGGCACCCACTTCGACGTCCTCGGCGTCCACTGGTCCACCTACGACGAGGAGCTCGAGGAGGTCTTCGAGGCGCTCATGCTCCGCTACTCCGAGGACTCCTTCACTGGCGCCCGCCGCGACACGCTCGACAAGCTCAAGCTCGCCCGCGCCGGCATCCGCGCCTCCTACGACGCCATCCGCAGGCGCTCCGACCGACGCCGCTACCGCCTCGCCGTCATCGACTCCTACAAGGTCGAGTCCTCCCTCGAGATGTACCTGCGCCAGGGCGACGCCGCCAAGATTCGCATGGACGTCGACGCCTCCATCGACTTCTACCGGCGCGTCCTCGAGATCAACCCGGCCCACAAGAAGGCCAGCCACGATCTCGAGGTCCTCGTCGAGTACAGAGACGCAAAGAAAGCTCAGAGCCAGGCCTGAGCCCTCGACCTCGCGCCCCAGGCGCCCCTCACCACGGCGCCCCGCGGTGCGTCAGCGCGAACCTGCGGAACAGCTCCAGCGACTGTCTCTTATACACATCTGACGCTGCCGACGATCTACTCTGTG
>CAJXPN010000414.1 GCA_913058025.1 uncultured Myxococcales bacterium
CACAGAGTAGATCGTCGGCAGCGTCAGATGTGTATAAGAGACAGACGAACGGAGCGCGCGCTCGTCCATCACCGACGCCACGAGCGCGCGCCCCAACGGGTCCGCCACGCCCAGGCGCCGCAGCCGGCGCTCGAGGCGCGCCCGGCGCGCCTCCCCCTCCAGCCCTGCCACCCCCAACGCAGCCTCCAGACCACGCGCCCACGCGCGCGCGTCTACGGCCAACCCGTCGAACCTCACGCGCACCGTGAGCGCTCCGTAGCGCTCGTGGGCGCGGCGCGCGAGCCAATCCATCAGCCTCGTCTTGCCCACCCCAGCCGGGCCCGTGAACTCCACTCCGCGCTGGCCGGCGCCCCCATCGTAGACCTCCCACGCCCGCGCGCGTTCGGCGCGTCGACCCACACACGGCGCCACGCGCAGCGCGTAGATCCCGACCTCCGCGCCTCGCAGCGCGGGCTCGCCCGAGGGTATGTCGTCCTCCCACGGCGCGCCTCGGGGCGGCGGCCGCTGCGGCTCGAAGACGCCGGGCACCTCGGGCGCGCTCAGCGTCACCCTGGGTCCCGCGATCATCGACGACTCGTCCAACGACGCGCGGCTCACCCTCGCCACCCTCGCCCCCGCGCCCGAGGGCGCCACGCTCAGCGCATACGACGCGCGCGCCGCGTCAGCGAAGCGGTCCTCGGGCTGGGGCGCGAGCGCCCGGTCGAGCCACTCCACGAACCCGGCCGAGGCGACCTGCTCGAGCACACCAGGCGCGCGCCCCAGCGACTTCGCCACGTACAACGCCCCTGCGGACGTCTCCACGAAGGGAGGCTGACCCGTGAGCAGCTCGTGCGCCACGCACGCGAGCGCGTACACGTCCGTCCACGGACCCTGGCCATACCCGCCTTCAGGATCGAGCTGCTCGGGCGCCAGGTACAGCGGCGTCCCCCCGGAGGCCTGCTCGGACACGTTCGTGAGCTCGGCAAGGCCGAAGTCGATGAGCACCGGCGAGCCGTCCTGGCGCACCACCACGTTCGCGGGCTTGATGTCCCGGTGGATCACGCCGCGGGCGTGGGCGTGTCCGAGCGCCTCGAGCGCCGCGCGCGTGAGCGCCCGAACCGCGACCTCACCCCGGATCGGCGCGTACCTCAGGTCCAACCCCGGCACGCGATCCATGATCACGTACGGGCTCCCCGCCTCGACCCGCACCCCGGAGAGCTCGCGCGCGGCCTCCCACACCCCGAAGTCCCTCAACCTCACGACGCCTGGATGCGTCAGCCGCGCCGCCGCGCGCGCCTCGCGCAGGAACGTCGACAGCGCACCGGGCGCGCGCCGCGACGCCCACGCCTTGAGCACCACCGACCGCCCCGTCGCCACGTGCTCACCCTCGAAGACCTCCGACATCCCCCCCGACGACAGGTGCCGACCCCACTCGAACGCTCCGATCGTGTCCATACGCTGCCTCCACGCCCGGCTCGGGCACCCGCGAGCATACACCATCGCCGCGACGACAATATGGGTGCGCGAGCAACGGGTCTGGTGCGTTGGCCCAAAGCATGCCTCAATAGAGAGGACGAGGTGAACGTCAACCACGCGGAGAGGTGTGCCAGATGAAGAGTATGGAGCGTTGGACGAAGAGGATCGTGGCCGCGTATGCGGTCGCGTCTGGCTGCGTGATCGCGTCGGGTTGTGAGCGCAAGCAGGACCCGCCGGACGCGCCCGCGCTGGCTCAGGAGACCTCCGAGGCCCAAACCAAGCTCGACGTGGACGACCCCCAGGCGTGCGCGCCGTGCCACGGCGCGCTCGTCGAGGAGTGGACGGAGAGCATGCACGCCCGCGCGCACCACGAACGTGACCCGATCTACGGGAGCATGCGCGCGCTCCGCATGAAGAAGCAGGGCGCAGAGGTTGCGTCCAAATGCGCGAGCTGCCACACACCGCGCGCTGGAGGCGACGACGCGAGCGCGGCCGCGCTCGCGGGTGTCTCGTGCGCGACCTGCCACGCGATCTCGTCGGTCCGCCCCGGAGAGGGCCACGGCGCGCAGGCGCTCACCTGGGCCGAGGATGGCGCGATGCGCGGCGCGAAGACGCTCGCGCCGGGCGCGTCGCCCGCCCACGGCACGGGCGACGCGCTCGAGGCGATCGCGGACGGACAGACGCTCTGCCTGACGTGCCACGGCGAGCTCGAGGCGGCCCCTGGGGTGGTCGCGTGCTCGACAGGCGCGGAGCATGAGCTCGGCGGTGAGGCGCAGACGTGCGTGGAGTGCCACATGCCCGAGGTCGACGGCCCCGCCGGCGCCGTGGGTAGCCAGCTGCGCCACCGAAGCCACGCGTTCCCGGGGCCACACCGCGCCTGGTACCAACGCGACGCGTCCCAGCTCGCGCGTGCGGTCGTGGCGAGCGCGGAGCTCAACGACGGGGTGGTCACGGTGCGCTTGAAGAACGAGAGCGCGCACGCGTTCCCGACCGGATTCCCCGGCCGGTACGCCGTGGTGATCGTCCGCGCGCTCGACGCCCAGGGCGAGGAGCTCTGGAGCAACGCGGCGGGCGGACCCGCCTCCGCAGGCGAGGGCGCGTTCCTCGGCAAGATCTACCACGACGCCAACGGCGAGCCCGTCCCCGCGGCCTTCGCCACCTCGCTCGCCAGCGACACCAGGCTCGAGACCAAGTCCCCGAGGACGCTCGAGATCGCCGTCGGCGAGGTCGAGGAGGCCTCGTCCGTAGAGGTGAAGCTCGTCTACGGGCTGCTCCCCGGGCCGCTCGCCAAGAAGCTCGGGCTCTCCGAGGCGCCCGAGGCCACGCCGAAGGTCGCCTGGGAGACGACCCTCACCCCGTGAGCTGCCGTGGCGAGCTCGCGTTTCGTTCCGTCAGGACATGCCCCACCAAAGCACACCCTCCACGCGCGGCTCACTTGAGGTTCTTACAGAGCATCTCCTCGCGCCCGCCCACGAGCACCGTGTCCCACCTCGACCACTTCCCTCCCTTGACCTTCGAGCGCTGCACCGACGTATCCCAGACGTAGCACTTGGGCGTCTCGGGCTTGTCGTCCTGGACGCAGATCGTGAGCGGGAGCGTCTCGAAGGTCGTCTGCTTTCCGTAGTCGAACTTGCTCGACGACTTGCCCGTGACGCGCAGCGACTTCAACGTCTTGGCGAACTCGGGGTCGGCCAGGAAGTGCGCCTTGACGGTCTTGAAGTGGCGCGCGTTCTTCTTGCCCTTCTTGGGGCAGCGCACCGACGCGATCTCCTCTTCGTGGGCGGCCTGGAACACGGCTCGCCTCGCCTGGAGCCTGGTGACCCTCGCGTCCAGCGCGGCCACGTCGGCGCGCAGACCCTCCTTCGCGTTGAGCGCCTTGATCTTGTCGAGCTCGGCGAGCTCCTGGTCGAGCGACGAGATCGCCTGATCCCACTTGGCGCGCTTCTCCATGTGAGCGATCAAGGTGTCGAACTGGAGCGAGTCCTTCGACTTCCACGCCACGTACTCGGACCACTCACTGGCGACCGTCTCCTTCTGAGAGTCGCAGTTCTTCTTCCAGTTCGAGTAGAGCTCACCCCGCTCCACGCACGCGTTCGCCTCCGCCTCCCTGGACATCAACGACGTGTACACCGGGGCGAAGCCGGACACGCGGCCGAACCACGCGTCGGGCGAGGTCCCGCGGTTGGGCAGCGACGACGCGCACTCCGACTGAAACGTCTTGTTGATCTCAGCGCAGGCGTCCTGCGCGCTCGCCTCACCGACGAGGCCCGGCGAGACCATCGCGCACGCGCCGAACGCGAGGGTGATCAGAAGCCGGGTGGTGTACGTGCTCATGGCGTCGCTCCTTGGTGCGTCATGGATGTCTCCTCTCGACAACGACCATCTCCAATGCAGGCCCTCCACGCCAATGACATCCCGACGACGCTCGGCGATGACATCGGACGACATCCATGGCGACAATGAATCAAGGCCGCGCAATACAGCGCAAAAAACGAACCTTCACCTCATTAACGACTCCGCTACACTCCAGAGCATGAAACGCGTCGAGTGACGCCGAACGAGGAGCGAGACGATGAGAGCGAAGACGAACGGTCCGTGGGTGTGGAAGGCGACGGCGGCATTGGCAGCCCTGGGGGTGGTCGGGTGTGGCGCGCGCACGGACCTCGACGACAGCAGCTGGGAGCTCGAGGCGAACGCGCCGCAGGTCGACCCCGCCGCCGACCCTGTCAACGAGCCTATCAATGACCCTGTCATCGAGCCCGAGATCGTCGTGGATCCGATCGAAGAGCCCCCTCCCATCGCGCCGCTGACCACGTGCGAGCTCGAGCCGATCTGGTGGCAGCCCGAGCCCATCCACAGGCTCACGCCCGCGGTCTTCGAGGTCAGCCCGGGCGCGCACGTGCTGATGCGCGGCGGCGAGATGTTCGGCGACGGCTTCGGGATGCTCCGCATGTCCAGTGGTGAGATCATGACCACATACAGCTCATCACGCGTCGAGGGTGTGGACGCGGGCTGGGGACGCTCGCTAGAACGCGGCCAAGACGAACAGACAGGCGAGGCGATCATCCGCGTCATGAGCGCCGACCGCACACGCACGGTGTTTCAGATCCCAGGCACGTCCTACCAACGGTTCGCGACGCTGAGTCGGGACGGCGAGCGCGTTGGCATGGTCGAATGCATGGCGACCGCCGATGGGACGCCCCGTGGCGTTGAGATGAGCATCTGGGACGTCACTGACTCCTCCGCGCCGCTCGCCAGGACCACGCTCCCTGAACGCGAGTGTGCCTGGTATGGCGCCAACACGACCCACATCGCCATCACCCCCAACGGCGACTCCCTCGCTCACGTCAACACCATCCACGGCATCAACGACGAGGGGCTCACACCGCCCATACTCTCACTGCTACATGAAGACGGCGAACTTCTCGAAACCGAGATCCCCCAGGACGACATCGAAGACGCCAATGGGCGTTACTACGGCGTGGTCTCCTCGCTCACCTTCACACCAAACGGAGACGTCAGCGCGATCAGCGCTGGGGGCGTCCGCACGATCTTCGGTCCGTCACTCGAGGCGAAGTCTGTCTCTTATACACATCTCCGAGCCCACGAGACAGGCAGAAATCTCG
>CAJXPN010000415.1 GCA_913058025.1 uncultured Myxococcales bacterium
GACGGCATACGAGATTTCTGCCTGTCTCGTGGGCTCGGAGATGTGTATAAGACCCAGCTCGTCACGCTGCTCGACCGGGGCGTCCTCGTGAGGCTCGACGGCGACCCGCCGAGGTTCTCCATGCACGACGCGCTCGCGCGCTTCGCGCTCGACGCGATCCCCGATGGCCTCGAGCGCGCCCGCGATCACGCGCGCTGGGTGCTTGGGCTGCCCGAGGTCGCGCCGCTCGAGCTGCGCGCCCAGCTCGAGCGCGCCCTCGCCCGCTCGCTTGACCCAGGCCTCACGATTGCGCTCGCGGCGCGCGCCCTCGAGATCGAGGGCGCGCTCCCCCGGACCGACACGCTCTCGCGCTGCGATGACCTCGGCGAGCAGGTGCCTGGCTCGCCAGGGCTCGCGCGCGTCCGGATCGCGCTGGCGCACCGCCTCCTCGACGCTGGCCGGACGGACCGCGCCCGCGCGCTGCTCGAGGTCGTGAGCGCCGGCGCGCTCGAGCCAGAGGACGCGGCGCGCGCGCACGCGCTCCGCGCATCGATCGCGCGCGTCGTGTCGAGCACGGACCGCGCCCTCGTCTCCTATGAGCGCGCGCTCGAGCAGCTCGACGACGCCGACCCGACCGCGCGCTTGCGGGTGATCATCGACCGCGCCGGCGCGCGCTGGGAGCGAGGCGATCACGAGGAGGCGGCCGTCGAGATGCTCGACGCGCTCGCGTCCTGCCGCGCGCTAGGCGCGCGCGCTCAGGAGGGCGTCGTCCTGTCGAACTACGGCGTGATGCTTCACCACCAGGGGCGCCTCGACGAGGCGCGATCGCACCACGAGCTCGCGCTCACCATCCACCGTGACCTCGGCCGCACCCGCTTCGAAGGGATCGCCTCGTTCGACCTCGCCATGCTCGACCACGAGCGCGGCGCGATCGCGAGCGCGCTCGAACACGCATCGGCCTCCAGAGGCGCGCTCGCGGACGCCGGCGACGCGCGACACCTCGCGCTCCTGGATGCCGCCTCTGGCGCGCTCCGCGCGAGGCTCGGGCTCCCGCCAGCGGTCGACTACGAGGGCATCGGCTCCCGCCTCGATCGCGCCGACGACCTCGTGTTCTCAGAGGCCGTTGACCTCTACGCGCGGCTCACGCGCGCCTACCAGCGCGCCGACCGGGTCGAGCGCGGCGAGCGCTTCGACGACGACCTCTACCAGAACCGCCCCGACGAGGTTCGCCTCCCGGCCCGTCTGCTCGCCGAGGTCACCCGCGCGCTCGCTCAGGAGGACGCGTTGATCGTGGGTCCGCGGGACGCGACCTTCCTGCGCTCCCGGTCGGCAGGCTGGGTCGACCTCTCTCGACGAGACGCCTACCAGGCGATCTTCGCGTCGTTGGTCGCTCGCCGCCTCTCGGGCGCGTCCCCCGCGTCGCTCGATACGCTCTTCGACGTGGGCTGGCCCGACGAGACGATCGGCGCCGAGTCCTCACGCAACCGCGTGCACGTCGCGTTGAGTTCGCTGCGTCGCATGGGGCTCCGGGGCGTGCTCCAATCCGTCGACGGCGGCTACGTCCTCTCCCAGGAGGTCCCGCTCCTCCGGCTGGGTCACGCGCCCTCTCGGCCGGAGGCGGCGACCGACACTGGTTCAGACTGAGCCTAATCACTTGTGAGCCCGAAAAGGCTGCGTTACACTCCTTCATCTTGTACCTCGCCGCGCGAGTAGCGCTCCGGGCCACGTCTCTCACAACGCCCGCTCGCTCGCTCTTCGGTCCCTCGTGTGACCGGATGTTCCCTTGAAGGAGCCCTCATCTGTGGCTAACTCCACCGACGACTCGATGACACCTCCCTCTCTCCACGAGGAGAGCGACGTCATTGAATTGACCGAGGAGACGTACGACGCTGGCGTTGGCGGCCTCGACGATCTCGACTTCGACATCCCCGAGTTCAAGGTCCCAGGCGCCCGCGCGCCTGAACCTACGCTCGAGGAGGAGTCGACGCCCGACGCTGCCACGCAGCGCCTCGACGCGTCCGACCTCGAGTTCGAGTTCCCCTCGGAAGACCAAGGCGCCTCCGAGCCTCCTCGAGAAGAGCCCGTGGCCACGTTCGTCGACTTCGACGACGAGCCCACCGACGACTCGCTCCCGGACGCGACCCCGGACACGCACGTCGACACTCCGAACCCCTCTGACGACGCTGAGCTCGACGCCCTCCTGGGTGACGGCCTCACACAGGATGACGTGGACGACATCGTCGACAACAGCACCACCCAGGAACTCCCCCCCACTCGACTCGAGGGTCGCACCGACGACCTCGCCGACGCGCTCGCCGCGTCCGAGGCGAGCCAGGAGGACGAGCGCGAGGGCGTGGAGGAGGACGAGTTCGATCGCCAGCAGATGGTCCGAACCATCCAGATGCAGGCCGTCGACCGCTCTCAGATCGAGCGCGCGATGGCCATCGAGCGCCTCAACCTGTCCGAAGACATCCCGGACCACAGGTTCGCGCCCGACGTCATCGTCACGCCTCCTCGCGTGTTGACCAAGCAGTGGCGCGAAGGCTCACCCGTCAAGCCCGCCGCGCGTCCCCCGCAGATCACCGGGCAGGCCCCCAAGATCCCTGCGCCGACACCCGCCGCCGCGCAGCAGCCTCAGCAGCAGCCTCAGCAGCAGCCTCAGCAGCCCGCCTCGCGCGCTCCGTCGGGTCAGCCGCCTCGCGCCGCGCAACCCCAGGCGTCTGCGGCCAGGCCTCAGGCGGCCAAGCCCGCGCCCAGGCCTGCCGATGCCAGCGGCGGTGACATGGACGGGCTCGTCGCCGAGCTCCTCGAAGAGAACAAGCCCAAGAAAGAGCAGCGGCCGCGCGCCGAGACCGTCAAGCAGAAGAAGCTCGGGCCGCGCGACACGTGGTTCCGCGACGTCTTCACCGAGGAGTACTTCCGCACCATCTCACCCGGTCAGGAGACCCAGACCCGCCGCGAGGTCGACTTCATCATCAAGTCGCTCTCGCTCGAGCAGGGCGCGCGAATCCTCGACCTCGCCTGCGGCCACGGCCGCCACTCCATCGAGATCACGCAGCGCGGCTACGAGCTCGCCGGGCTCGACCTCTCCATGGTCATGCTCAAGCGCGCCCTGGCCGCGGCGCAGCGCCAGTCCCTCTCGATCAAGTTCATCCACGGGGACATGCGCAAGCTCAACTTCGAGCAGATCTTCGACGGCTGCTACCTCTGGCAGTCCTCGTTCGGCTACTTCGACGACAAGACCAACTTCGTCGTCCTCAAGGGCATCTGGCGCGCCCTCAAGCCCGGCGGTCGCTTCCTCCTCGAGGTCCTCAACCGCGACCACATCGTCCAGCAGATGCCCGCGCGGTCCTGGTGGGAGGGCAAGGACTGCATCTTCCTCGAGGAGGTCGACTTCGAGCCCGCCTCGAGCGTCCTCCACACCAAGCGCTCCTTCATCTACGAGGACGGCACGCCGCCGCTGGAGCAGAACTCGTTCATCCGGCTCTACTCCCACCACGAGCTGACGAACCTTCTCCACGGCGCGGGCTTCCGTGTCCTCGAGATCAGCGGCGAGATCCACCACCGCGGCCGCTTCCTCGGCCCCCAGAACTCTCGCCTCATCGTTCTCGCCGAGCGCAAATGACCCTGGGCGCGCCCTCCCTTCGAGGGCGCGTCGCTCGCCTCAGACGTCCCTCAACAGCAGCGTGTGCCGATCGACCTTCTTCTTGAAGTGCGTGAAGTACAGATCCATCGCGATGGCGTCCGCATCCTGTGCGTCGTCCGCCAGCGCCGAGATCGAGTCCTTCGCGCCCTCGCTGTTACGCGCCGCCTCGGTGAGCGCCTCGGAGGTCATGCGGGGCAACCAGCGCAGGATCACGCCAGCGTCCAGCGGCTTCGCCCCCAGCAGATCCCATGGGACGAGCGCGGGCACGAGCAGCACGGTCGTGCTGTCGAGGTTCATCCCGTTCAGGTGCGCGAACCCGCCGCTGGAGTACGCGCACACGAAGCACAGGCGCGTCTTGCCTGTCGCGAGGAGCTGGCTCGCTGCGTAGGCGCGCTCGTGTATTGGGGCTTGGGGATCGAGCCACCGCGCGATCAGAGACTGATCGGGGAACTCGCCCTCGGGAAGACCTCTGGTTTGATCAATGAACGAGCGCAGCTCACCCATGTCCATCGGCCACCTCCACGCTCACTTGGTGTCGACCACCGCGTTGCCGTCGATCGACTCGAGCTGCAGGACGCCGGACTCGGTGTCCGTGAACCCGAGCGCCATCGTCTTGTACGTGCCCGCGAGCGTGTGCGTCTCGCCCTCGGCGATCTTCTTCTTCTTGAGGATCGCGTGCTCGAACCCCACCACGAGGAGGCGAGCGTCGGCGTCGGGGTCGTCCATGATGATCATGTTCGGCTCGTCGCACTTCGCGTTCGTCTTCTTGGCCTCGGCGGGATCGCACTCCGGTGAGACCGACGCGATATGTGCCGTCAGCGTGACCTGCTTCTCGAGGTACTTGTCCTTGTACTCGATGATGCCGAGCACGCGCAGCGTCCCATCGTCGTTCTTCTCCTTGATGACGAAGTCGGCGGGCGCAGGCGCGGGAGGCAGGGACACGGTGCCCTTGGACTCCTCCTCGTTTTGCTCCACGGTCACGTTGCTCACGGGGTATTCGCATGCCGCGCACGAGAGCGCGAGCGCCAGGATGGCAAGGGTCTTCGGTGCTCGCATCAGTACTCTCGTGTGGCGCGGTGACGTGGTTGGAGCGGCGCCCCTGGAGGGGCGCCGCTTCGAGGAGGGCTGACTCAGCGGCGTCCGGCGCGCGCGGCGAGCTTGATGCCCTTCCACTCCTGATTATTCAGTGCATCGGCGATGTCGTAAAGGAAGTCCTGGCGGGCCTCCACGTTCGCCTTTCCACCGTTGATGCGGATGGTCCCGAAGTCCTCGTTGTCCATGCCGGACATGTACACGAGGCACTCGAGCAACGCGTCGTTGTCGCTGAACGCGTCCTCCTTGAAGCTCAGCTGGAGCTTGCCCATCTCGAAGGCCGGAGCGGCCTGCTTGAGCGCTGTCTCTTATACACATCTCCGAGCCCACGAGACAGGCAGAAATCTCGT
>CAJXPN010000416.1 GCA_913058025.1 uncultured Myxococcales bacterium
ACACAGAGTAGATCGTCGGCAGCGTCAGATGTGTATAAGAGACAGCCATTCGGAGGCCGCGGCCGCTACGCGTTCACCGGCACGTTCCTACGGACATCTACGCGCACATGAGCTGGAGCCACCCCGTCTGGTGGAGCGGGCCGTGCGTGGGGATGTGGGTGTCGGGCGGGATCGAGTCGGGGAAGACGCAGAAGGTCTGGTCGTCGAAGCGCCGGGCGACGCCCGCGGGGACGAGGTAGGCGTCGAGCAGGTCGACGGCGGTGAAGTCGAGCGCCCGCTGACCCGCCGAGCGCAGCCGCGCGCCGACGGCGTCGAACAGCACGGGGATCGCGTCCTCGGGGTGGCGCGTCGTGCGCGCCCTGATCGTGTCTCGCCCGAGCGCGCAGGCCGACCAGGTGATCCGAGAGAGCCCGTCGACGGGGTACACCGCGCCGGCGTCGAGCGAGCGCAGCGCCTCGAGCAGCGCGGCGATCGCGCCGAAGACGCCGTGGGAGACAGCCTCCAGCGCGCTCGCCGGGAACAGCGTCGCGTCCTCGAACGCGTCGCCGCTGCGCTCGCCGCGCTGCGCGTTGGCGAGCTTGAGGCCCCAGGCCGGGTGGAGGCCCATCAGGAGGAAGAGCCCGGCGGCGGTCGTCGGCGGGACGAGCCGCTCGGGGAGCGCGGAGAGCAGCGAGCGCGAGAAGCGCGCGTCGCTCCAGCCGTCGAGCTCTTCGGGCGTGGCGCGGGCGTGGAGCGCGTCGCCGCGGATCTCGAGCAGCGGCCCGTCGGCCATGACGCCGGCGAGCCCGGCCCATCCGCCCGGGGGCGTACCGTGGGCGCGCTCGAGCGCGATGATGTCGCTGTCGTGGAGGTGCCAGGGGCCGCCGAGCGAGAGCGGGCCTCGCGCGGCGGTCCTGGCGAGCAGGGCCCTGGCGAATGGGCGAGGGTCGACGCGCTCGGCGCGTGTGGGTGCAGGCGTGGCGCGCTCGATGAGGCTGACGTAGGTCTCGGTGGCCGCGTTCATGGTCCCTCCATTCTGTATTCATGCGCTCGGGCGGGTCGCGTCGAGCGCGTCGAACATGACGTTCGGTTTTCGTGATCGTGGTCGCGCCGCCCGGGTGGCGCGTCGTGGAGGGGTTATCGCTGGGATGCTGGAAGTGTTGCGTGGAGTTGAAGGATCTCCTGGGCGGTTATATTGAGCGTGGGCGCGTGAGGTCCCCTCGTCGAGGGGTTGGAGCGCGCGAACTCATAGTGAGAGGAGGAGCACATGAACGGCTCCACGAAATGGCGGCTCTTCAAGGTCCTGGGGCACACGGTCTACATGACGCCGATGTTCCTGTTGATCATGGCGCTGTTGGCGTTCCAGGGCGTCAACACTGCCCAGCAGCTCCTGATCGGGTTGCTCTACCTGCCGGTGTTGTTCATCGGCATCCTGCTGCACGAGCTCGGGCACGCGCAGATGTCGAAGAAGCTCGGGTTCGGCTCGAGCGAGGTGATGTTCTGGGGGCTCGGTGGCCTGGCGATCAACCACTCGGCTCGCCGCCGTACGCCCAAGGAGTCGATCGCGGTGTCGTTGGCGGGTCCCGCGGTCAGCCTGGGCCTGGGCGCGCTGTCGGCCGCCGCGCTCTACGGGTACGCCGGGAGCTTCTCGCCGCCCGACATGCTCGGGCAATTCCTGTACCTGATGATGGGCCTGAACCTGTTCTGGGGCGTCTTCAACATGTTGCCGATCTACCCGATGGACGGCGGCCAGGCGACGCGCAGCTTCCTCGAGATCGTCATGAAGAAGCGGCGCCGCGACGTGCCCAGGCTCACGGGGATCATCTCGATCGTTACGCTCGTGCTCGTGCTCGGGTTCGCCAGCTTCGCGCTCCGGCCCGACATCTTCATGCTCTTCCTGGCGCTCTACTTCGGCTGGATCAACGTGAAGCTGATCCGGCAGGGAGACGCGCAGATGCGGTGGTACTGAGCATGAGGTGAGGCACGGGCGCGCCGTCAGAACCCCCAGCCGAAGCGGAACGACACCACGCTCGAGCGCCTGTGCGCGACCTCGTACATGAGCTCGACGTTGGCGGGGATCTGGAAGAACGTGGCCATCATCAACGAGGTCGACTTCGCGCCCACTCCCACGCGCAGCATCGTGTCGCGCGTGCGCGAGGCGGGCCTCAGGCCCGCGATCACGTAGACGTGCGACCTGCTCAGAGGCTCCGCGACCGCCGAGAGCATGACCGGGTCGCCCATGAAGTCGGCCCAGGTCCAGCCCAGGCGAGCGCTCGGCATGACGTAGAGCGAGGTCTTCTCGTCGAGTCGGTCGAAGGGCTCGAGCTCGAGCCCCGCGCTCGCGAACCACGGCGCGCTCGCCGGGTAGTAGGACATTCCGAGTGAGAAGACGAGGTGGTGTGGCGACGCGTGGAGCGCGTCGACCTTCTCGCTGGCGATCGAGATGCGCATGCCCGCGTGGGGGAGCACGGTCGCGCCCTGCGCGTGGGCGACGGCGGGCGCGGTGAGCGTGAGGAGCGCGGCGGTGACCAGGTATCTTCGCATGGTGGACCTCCTTGTGAGGTCGCACAGCGCAAGGAAGATGCCATGGAGGTCACGTCGGCGCGCCGTGGTGAGGACGCGTGCGCGGGCTGGGTGTGGATGTCGCGGCGGTGGAGTAGCGCCACCTCACTCGCGTGAGGGCGACTCGATCATGAGCGTGACGGGGCCGTCGTTGACGAGCTCGACGTCCATCATGGCGCCGAAGCGGCCGGTGGCCACTGTCACGCCGAGGGCGCGCGCGCGCTCGACGAGCTGCTCGTAGAGAGGCTGGGCGAGCGCGGGGTCCATGGCGCTCATGAAGCTCGGCCGCCGGCCCTTGCGCGTGTCGCCGTACAGCGTGAACTGGCTCACGACGAGCAGCTCGCCACCGACGTCGAGGAGCGAGCGGTTCATGCGGCCGTCGTCGTCCCGAAAGATGCGCAGGTTCAACGACTTGTTGAGGACGTAGTCGAGGTCCCTGGCGTCGTCGCCGTGGCCGCAGCCGAGCAGCATGAGCAGGCCGGGGCCGATGGCTCCGGTGACCTCGTCGTCGACGGTGACGCTGGCGCGCGAGACGCGCTGGAGGAGTGCCCTCATGATCAGGCCATGTGAAGCGCGCGGCGAGCGCCGCGGGCGTCGGGGGTCAAGCAGAGTGAGGAGACTCCGCACACACCAGCGAGGTAGGTGATCAGGGCGTAACGGTCGAGCTCGTCGGTCGGCGGGAGGTCGAGCGCGCGCAGCGCCCAGCGACGCCCGTCTTCTTCGGTGCAGCGGCCGTCGGGGTGGAACGTGAGCGCGGTGGAGTGGGGCGGGGTGATCGTGTCGGCCCACAGGAACGTGAGCGCGCCGGCGCGGTAGCGCGCGAACGTGAGCGCGCCCGCGTCGGGGTCGTGCGTGACGTAGACACCGTCGGCGCCGAGCGCCTCGAAGAGCGCGTCGGCGTCTCCCGGGTCGAGCGGGGGCTCGTCGGGGTCGTGCATCGGAGACGCGATGAGCGAGAGCGCACCCTGCGAGGACGCGAAGACGACCTCGCCAGGCGCGCCGCTGGGGATCTCCCAGCTCGCGCCGCGGGCCTCCTCGAAGGCCGCGAGCGCGAGGCGCATGGGCGCGTCGACGAAGAGGTTGATGAAGCCGGGCCACATGTCGCGCGCGTCACGTCGCGCGCGCATCCAGGCGACGTTCACTTCGCGCTCCTGGCGCGCGTCGTACACGCGCCAGCGCTCCCCACCGCTCATCAACTCTTCGCGCAAGATCGGCCTCACTCGTGGCTCGGCTCGCGCGGATGGCGCGACCCCGGACCGCTCACGGTATCCGAACCGTCCCCGCGCGCAAGATGGCGCGGACGCATGGAGCGGCCGATGAGCCTGGCTTGGTGGTGTATCATGCTGATTTAGTTTTGTTTTTGGTGTTTTGGTTGCGTTCGTTCTCGCGCAGGCTCAGGTCTTTGCTTGACCCGCCGATCGTCGCCCACGCGCGCAGCACGTCGGGTTTTCCACAGGCCAGGCGGAGGCCAAGACACATCCAGCATGGCTGGCCATTGTCACAGCGCTTCACACAGGCTTTCCCACAGGCCTGGCGGGGCTCTTTCGAGGGTGATCACGCCGCGATCCGATCCGATCCGATCCGATCGTACGGCGAGAGGGCATGTAAACAAGCCCTCGCGAGCGCCTCGTGGTGCGCAACCTCCTCGTTTCAATGGTGATCGAGCTGCTCGCCCTGTGGAGAACCATTCACACGGTAAGATGTGGGCAAGTGCGTGGCGCGGACGATGGCGCGGCCGTCGGGCTCGAGGTCGACGCGCACGAGGCCCTGGAGGTCGGTCCGCAGGAGCGGGACGCCGCGGTCGGCGTAGCGCGCGACGACGTCTGGGTGGGGGTGGCCGTGGCGGTTTCGCCAGCCGCACGACGCGACCGCGACGATGGGGCGCGCGGCGTCGAGCAGGAGCTCGCCGCTCGAGGTCTTCGAGCCGTGGTGAGGTGCCTTGAGCAGCGTGACGGGGCGGCCGTCGTGGTCGGCCCACCACGCCTCGGCCTCGGCCTCGGCGTCCCCAGGGAGCAGCGCGCGTGAGCGCCCGTGCGTGAGCGTGGTGAGGACGCTGCGGTCGTTGTCGGACGCGCCCTCGAGCTCCGGGACGGCGAGCTCGACGAGGACGCCGTCGAGCTCGAGTCGCGCGGGCGCGCCGGGTCGCACCGGCAGCAGCGACGCGCCCAACTCGACCGCCCGCTGTTTCAAGCGCGCGAGGTCCGGGTGGCGCTCACCGGCGGCGAACGCGAGGACGCGCGGGGGCGCGGCCTCGACGGCGGCGAAGAGGCCGTTGAGGTGGTCGGCGTCGGGGTGGGTGAGGACCATGAGGTCGACGCGCTCGATCCCCTGGCGCGCCAGGTAGGGCGCGACGACGCGCCGGCCAGGATCTGAGGGCTCGCGCTCGCCGAGCTTCACGCGGCCGCCGCCGTCGACGAGGATGGACGCGCCGCGCGGAAGCGTCGCCAGCGTCGCGTCGCCCTGTCCCACCGGGATGAAGTGGAGCGCGAGCGTGTCCGTGTCGCGCGCGTTCACGGCGTGGAGG
>CAJXPN010000417.1 GCA_913058025.1 uncultured Myxococcales bacterium
TCTACACAGAGTAGATCGTCGGCAGCGTCAGATGTGTATAAGAGACAGGGTCTGTCCTGTTGGCTGGGCGCGTGGATGCGGGCCTCGACTATCTAGCACGACGTCGGGTGCATGTCGTGACGTGGTGGGATCTGGTGAGGCGGTGGGTTTGGGGGTTAAGATGGGTGACACGCGCTTCTACGGCGCGGTCGCTGTAAAGGCCTTGAGGGCACGTGAAGGTGATGAGAGACGTGGAAGAGGGCGCAGGCTTCGGAGAGGCGCGGTCGTTGCTCGATGGGCGGCTCGATCGAGCGCGATGGGAGGCACTCTGCGCCTGGATCGATGGGGCTGACGAAGGCGTCGAGGAGCGTGCGGAGTACCTGAGCGCGCAGATCGATCGTCGCCCTTGGGACGAACGGATGGTGTGCTCGGCGCTGCTGGTGTGGCGGCGTGAGCTCTTGAAGGGGAACACCCACCCGAAGCATCGGGTCCTGCGGAGCGTGTCCCTACCCGACGCCGGCGGGACGTCGAGGACGCTCCGAAGCCCACATCTGTCGGGGCTCGAGGAGGTGACGTTGTCGAACCCCGGCAAGCGCGGGATCATGGGGCTGATGAAGGCGTCGTGTGCGTCACGGCTCAAGTCCGTGAGGTTGATAGACAGCGTAAAGGCGTCGTTGTTCGACAGGGGTCTTGGTGACGTGGGTGGGCTCCCGGCGCTCGATAGTCTGAGTCTCGGAAACGGTATCGACCCCAGGCTCCACGAGATGGTGAACGCGCCGTTGTTCTCGAGGGTGCGCCGGCTAGACATGAACTTCGGACGTCGCTCCCACGACCTGCTCGCCGGGCTCGAGGCGCCTGCGTTACGTGAGCTCACGTTGACGACTGCGTACGCGGGGCTCTTCTTTGATAAAGGGTGGGTTGATCCCTGGTCCGACCTCACCGCCGTGCTCAACCTCACGCAAACCGAGAGGCTCGAGGTGATGAGGCTGACGAGCGAATGGAGGGACGACATCCAGCTCGGGATCCTCCTCGGCGCGCTCGAAGACGTTCAGGTGAGTGAGCGGCCGATGGTTCTTGATCTGACGGGTCTGGTGTCTGAGACCCCCGAGGGCGCCGCCGTCGTTGAGGCGCACCGTGAGCGGTTGACCACCGGGCCGCTGGCGTCGTGCCTTGGCGGAGTCATGATCTGATCTCTGACGGCGGCTCACTCGATGAGGAGAGGCCGTGTCGCTCGAGCGGAGTGCGGACGCGAGCCAGATGGCTTTAGCAAGTGACTTGCAATAGCAAGTCCGTTGCGTTAGTTCTCCCCTCGTGACGCATCAGACTCGAGCCGAAGCGACCGCCGCGATGAACCTACGCCTCCACCACATCACCCTGCTGGCGCTCTGCATCACGACGTGGTCGCCGTCGCTGGCGTCCGCGGCGTCGCCCGAGTGCGACGGCGTCGTGCGCGGCAGGGTGGTCGAGCGGTTCGATGGCGTGGACGACGCGTTCGGGCTGTTCGAGGCGTCCGTGGAGCTGCGTGATGGCGACGCCGAGCCCAGGCGCATCGAGACGGGCCTCGAGGGGAACTTCGCCTTCGGGCGCGTGTGCGAGGCTCGCGTGCGGCTGACGGTCCGCTTCGACGGGTACGCCACCGCGACGGCGCAGGCGACGGCTGGAGAGGACGTCGAGATCACGCTCGCTGTGGCCGACGACGGCACGGGCGAGCCCTGGCAGACGGTGACCACGCGCACCGACGAGGAGCTGCGAGACGCGCGCACGCGCGTCACGCTCGAGGAGGAGGACCTCGACGAGACGCGCGGCGAGTCGCTCGCGCAGTCGCTCAAGAAGATAAGCGGCGTGCGCGCCATCGAGACGGGCACCGTCTCCAAGCCCGTGCTCCAGGGGATGCACTCGAACCGGGTCGTGATCCTGTTCGACGGGTTGCGCCACGAGTCGCTCTCGTGGGGGCTCGACCACGCGCCCGAGATCGACCCGTTCGCCGCCGCGCGCCTCTCCGTGGTCAAGGGCGCCGCGGGCGTGCGCTACGGGCCGGACGCCATCGGCGGCGTGATCCTCGTCGAGCCCCACCAGCTCCCGCACAGGGACGCCACGGTCCGCGGAGACGTGCACGCCGTGGGCCTGTCGAACGGGCTCCAGGGCATCGGCGCGGCGGTGCTCCGTGGCGGCGTCCCGGGCGTCGAGGGGCTCGGGTGGCGCGTCCAGGGCAGCGGGAAGATGGCCGGCGCGCTGAGCACGCCGGACTACGTCCTCGACAACACCGGCGCGCGTGAGCTCAACGTCTCGGCGGCCGTCGGCGTGCGCCGCGCGACGTGGGGCCTCGAGCTGTCCGGCTCGCGCTTCGACGCGCGCAACGGCGTCTTCTCGGGGGTCGTCTCCGAGAACACCACGCAGTTCGAGGACGCGATCTCCCGAGACGTCCCCCGAGGCGTCGAGCGCTTCGTCTTCGACTACGACCTCGAGCGCCCACGCCAGGAGGTCACGCACACGGTCGCGAAGCTTCACGGGCACCTCGACGTCGCCCAGGCCGGTCGCCTCGAGGCGACCGGCGCCATCCAGCTCAACGAGCGCGCCGAGTACGACATCGCTCGCCGCAGCGTCACCGGCCCCCAGCTCGACTTCGCGCTGAACACGGGGAGCCTCGACGTCTCCTGGATGGCCGACCTGGGTGAGCGCTGGAGCTGGAGCGTCGGCGCCGTCGGCGCGCTCCAGACGCACGTCTACTCGGGTCGCAGGTTCGTTCCCAACTACCGGTCGTCGTCGGGCGGCGCGTTCGCGTGGCTCAAGCGAAAGGGTGACGCCGTGGACCTGGAGGTCGGCGCGCGCGCCGACGTCGAGGAGATGTCGACCTTCCAGCGCGAGGCGATCGGCGGCTCGGACGCGCCGATCGTGCGCACTGACCTGACCTACCTGACGCCGAGCGCGGTCGCGGGCGCGCGCTGGAGGGCCGCCGAGGAGATCGAGGTCTCACTCAACCTGAGCTCGGCCTCGCGCGCGCCCACCATCGACGAGCTCTTCGTGGACGGCGTCTCACAGGGCGTCGCGAGCTTCCTCGTTGGCGACAGCGACCTCGACCCCGAGCGCACCTGGGCGGCCAACGGGAACCTGGAGGTCGCCACGTCCTGGTTCGTCGCGCGCCTCTCGCCCTACGCCCAGTACATCGACGGCTACATCTACGCCGCGCCCCGGCTGAGCGCCGACGGGACCCCCGAGGTCCGCCTCACCGTGGGCGGCGGCTTCCCGACGTTCTCCTACCGCCAGGTCGACGCGTTCTTCGCCGGCGTCGACGCCGACGTCCGCGCGCAGCCCTTCACATGGCTCGCGCTGGACACCCGCGCCTCGATGGTCCGCGCGCGCGACCTCACGCGCGACGACTTCCTCGTCTTCATCCCGCCCGACGAGATCGCCCAGGCGGTCACGCTCGAGGCGGCCTCGCTCGGCCCCTTCACCGACCTCTCGCTCGGCGCCGAGGTCGCCTACACCGCCGAGCAGACCCGCGTCGACCTCGGCGCCGACTTCACCGCGCCGCCCCCTGGCTACCTCCTCGCCCACGCCCAGGCCGCCGCCGGGCTGCCCATGGGCGAGCGCAGCCTGCGCGCGAGCCTCGAGGTCAAGAACCTCGCGAACCAACGTTACCGGTCGTACCTGTCGCGTCAGCGCTACTTCGCCGACGAGCCAGGACGCTCCGTGAACCTCCGACTCAAGTACTCCTTCTAACCCCCCCAATCGAGGAATGAGACCATGACCAACACGAAGACGCTCACGATCCTGTTCGCCCTCTCCATCTCCTGCGCGACCGCGTGCGGCGACGAGGTCGAGAACCCCGATCAAAAGGACGAGGAGGAGGTCATCACGACCGTCGAGCTCACGCTCACGCCTCAGGGAGGAGGAGACGCGGTGGTCGCGTCCTTCGTCGACGCGGACGGCGAGGGCGGAGCCGACCCCGTCATCACGAACCCCACGCTCGCTGCGAGCACGACCTACGACGTGTCCGTGCGCCTGCTCAACGAGACCGTCGAGGCCTCGGACGACGACTACGACATCGGCGCCGAGATCGCCGAGGAGGCCGAGGACCATCAGCTCTTCTACGGTGGTTCGGCCGTCACCGGCGGCCTGCTCACGTGGACGTATGGGGACGTGGAGTCCGACTACACCGAGAACACCGGCGACGATCTGCCGGTCGGTCTCGCGGGGACGCTGACCACGGGGGCGGCCGGGACCGGCCAGCTCACGGTCACGCTCCAGCACCAGCCGCCGGTCAACGACGTCCTCGTCAAGACCTCGACGTCGGGCGTCGCCGACGGCGACACCGACGTCGCCGTGACGTTCGAGGTCGTGGTCGAGTGATGGGAGCATCGCAAGGAAGGGTGTGCAGAAATCGGCGCGTCTGAGCTTGTGTCTGGTGCTCTACCAACTGAGCTACGTGCCTCGCGGCACGGTGGGACTCGAACCCACGACCACCAGATTAAAATAAAGTAAGACGTTGCCATGGCCGCACCTCCACATGGTGCGGCCTCCACGTCGTTCTTGTCCAACCGAAATCACCCTCCACGCCCTCCTCGTTTCATGCGATGGGTGGAGCATGAGCACCACCCCCAGAGACACATACACGCACAGGCTCGAGCGCGCCCGCGAGGTCGCGGCGGCGCGAGAGGGCGTGGATCAGCGCGTCTCTCGCCTCAGGCTCGCAGTGTTCCTCGGCGCCGCGGCGCTCTGGCTCATGACGGCTGGGGAGGCCGCGTGGGCGGTCGCGGCGGTCGGGCTGTCGGCGTTCACGGCGCTCGTGGTGTGGCACGAGCGGGCCAGGCGAGCGCTCGAGGCCGCGCGCCATGACGTGACCACGCTCGAGAGCGCGCTCGCGCGGGTCAGCGGCACGTGGCGCGGCGGCGGCGTGACCGAGGACCTGTCCGACGCGCGCGCGGAGCTCTTCGCCCAGGACCTCGACCTGTTCGGTCGAGGATCGGTGTTCGATCTCCTGTGTACGGCCGAGGGGGCGGAGGGGCGCCGGCTGCTCGCGTCCTGGCTGTGCTCGCCCGCGGGCGCCGGTGAGGTGGCGGAGCGTCAGGACGCGGCCAGAGAG
>CAJXPN010000418.1 GCA_913058025.1 uncultured Myxococcales bacterium
GATTTCTGCCTGTCTCGTGGGCTCGGAGATGTGTATAAGAGACAGGTGTAGGCGACGAGATCTGCCTGGACGGCGAGTGCGTCGTGGAGGAGGACCCGATCGCCGAGCTGTGCGAGACGTTCTGCGGGAACGTGTACGGCTCATGCCCCAAGAGCACGTGCGGTGGCCTGACCGCGAGGGAGCGCTCGGACGCAGACACCAACTACGACCTCTGCGTGAACGGTGGCGTGGGGAACGGCCAGTCGAACGACCCGTGCAGGGATCGCTACGCGCAGGGCGGTGACTTCCAGCGTCAGGTCGACGACCTCGCCGCGTTGAGTTGCGGGGGTCAGGAGCTCCGAGACATCCATTGCTATGGCCTGGGGTATGGTGACAGGTGTGGGTGTACGGGGTGGAACGTGGGGGCGCGTTGCACGTCGAACTCGGACTGCGACACGGGGCAGCTCAGCCCGACCTGCCTCCCGCAGAACGATCCGAACACGGGAGAGGCGACGGGCTGGGTCGGGGGATACTGTTTGGCGGGCGGGTGCGACGCAGGGAACGATCAGGCCGGTCAGGTGTCGCTCGGACCGGCCACGGGGTGTGGCCTCGAGGCGATCTGCGTGAACGAGCAAGGTGAGCAGGGCGTCTCGGCGCTGTGCTTCGACCTGTGCACGAGGACGTCCGATTGCCGCTCGGGTTACGATTGCCAGGAACTCGGTACGTTCGCGGACGGGACGACGGCGGGGCGTTGTATCCCGCCCAACCCCGACTGATTGCCTGGAGGCAGGTCACGCTCGGGTAGAGAAGGACGAGACGCGGCGAGCGCACCCGGAGAGGTTGCGCTCGCCGCGTCGCCTCTGTGGGGGCGAGAAAAGTGAAAAAAGAGCGAGGTGGAAGGCAACAGGAGGGGTGATTCGACCGAGAACCCTGGGAGTGCGCAACACGAGCAGAGGTCGGTCAGCATGGCAGCGAAGTTGTTCGAGGGGGGGGTCAAGGGCCTGGTGAGCCGGTACAGCGACATCGCGTTGGCGGCGCTGGTGATCGGGATCGTGGGCATGATGATCGTGCCGTTGCCGACGCCGGTGCTCGACATGTTGCTCACGCTCAACTTCACGATCGCGGTGACGTTGCTGATGGTGAGCCTGTACATCCCGAGCGCGATCAAGATCGCGGCGTTTCCGTCGATTCTGTTGATCACGACGTTGTTCAGGCTGGCGTTGAACGTGTCGTCGACGAGGCTGATCCTGCTGAACGCGGACGCCGGCGAGGTGATCGCGTCGTTCGGAGACTTCGTGGTGCAGGGGAACTACGTGGTGGGCGCGGTGATCTTCCTGATCCTGACGTTGATCCAGTTCATCGTGGTGGCGAAGGGGGCCGAGCGCGTGTCGGAGGTAGGCGCGAGGTTCACGCTGGACGCGATGCCGGGCAAGCAGATGTCGATCGACGCGGACCTGAGGGCAGGAGCGTTCGACCTGGACGAGGCGAGGAGGAGGAGGAGCCTCGTCCAGATGGAGAGCAAGCTGTACGGGTCGATGGACGGCGCGATGAAGTTCGTGAAGGGGGACGCGATCGCGGGCGTGATCATGACGGCGATCAACATCGTGGCGGGGATCATCATCGGGGTGATGCAGAAGGACATGAGCGCGGGGGACGCGGCGCAGACGTACACGCTGCTGACGATCGGAGACGGGCTGGTGAGCCAGATCCCGGCGCTGCTGATCGCGACGACGGCGGGCATCATCGTGACGAGGGTGTCGTCGGGGGACGACGCGGATCATCTGGGCGCGGACATCTTCGAGCAGCTCCTGGCGCAGCCCAAGGCGATGGCGATCACGAGCGTGTTGCTGGCGTTGTTGGGGGTGATGCCGGGGCTGCCGACGGTGCCGTTCCTGTTGATGTCGGCGCTCATGGGGTCCGTGGCCTACGGGTTGATGAGGGGCGACGGAGAGGAGGCCGGTGAGGAGATGACGGTCGAGGAGGAGGCCGAGGTCGAGCAGGTCAAGAAGGAGGCGAAGGAGGGCGCGCAGCAGGCGAGGGCGATGGTGCCGGCGGTGGTGCCGTTGGGCGTGGAGCTCGGCGTGGGGGTGAGCGCGCAGATGAGGGGGGAGAGGCTGAAGTGGTTGAATTCGATGGTCCCGACGATGAGGGAGGGGATCTTCTACGAGCTAGGGATCAAGGCGCCGGGGTTGAGGCTGATGGCGGACTCACGGGCGGTGGGGGAGCGCTCGATCGTGGTGATGGTGGACGAGGTGCCGGTGCGATCGGACGTGATGCCGGTGGGGAAGGTGCTGGTGGACGAGTCGCCGGATGGGCTGTCGGTGTTCGGCGTGAGCGGGGTGCTTGCGAGGCACCCGAGGACGGGGGAGGACGCGGCGTGGGTGGCGACTGAGGAGGCGAAGCAGCTCGAGGATGCGGGCTACATGACGTGGGACGCGGCGGGTTACGCGCTGTTGGTGATTACGGCGGCGCTGCGTGAGAACTCGTCGGAGTTCATCACGCTGCAGCAGGTCCAGGGGATGCTCGATCAGCTCGAGACGCCGTACCCGGTCCTGGTGCAGGAGGTGGTGGGGAAGGTGATCGACCTGCACGGCCTGACGGAGGTCCTGAGGAGGTTGGCCGAGGAGGGGATCACGCTGAGGCAGTTTCCCAGGATCCTGCAGGTGATCGCGGAGCGAGGGAGAGCGATCAAGGACCCGATCATGTTGACCGAGGCGGTCAGGGAGGGGCTGTGCCGCTACATCACGCACCGCTACTCGGCGGGAGATGGTGAGCTGACCGTGTACCTGATCGACAGGGAGATCGAGGAGACGGTGGCGTCGTCGGTGCGCGTGACGCCGGAGGGGAGCTACCTGGCGCTGCCGCCGGACGTGACCCAGGAGATCATGGCGTCGGTGCACGACGAGGTGGACCGAGACCTGGCGGCGGGGCGTGAGCCGATCCTGCTGACGGACCAGCGCGCGAGGCGCTATATCAGGAAGCTGATCTCACTGGAGATCCCACAGATCGTGGTGCTCTCGTTCCAGGAGATCGACCCTGCGATGAAGGTCCAGCCGCTGGGGAGGATCACGGTGGGGAGGCGCTGAGGCTCAGCCCTTGTTCTTGGGCGAGAGGTTCTCGAGGCCGTCGTCGCCGCCGAGGAGCATGGCGACGAGCGCGTCCATGTGCACGGCGCGGGAGGGGTCGTCGACGCCGGGCAGGTGGTCCTCGAGGAGTACGCGGTTGTGCCACATGGTCACGCCGGAGCCGCTCTCGACGAGCTTGGCCTGGAGGTGGCCGACGACGCAGGGTCTGGGGAAGGAGTCGGGGGCGCCGGGTCGCACGCGGACGACGGCGCGCGGGGCCTGCTCGTCTGCGCGAGCGATGCAGGAGACCTCGGAGTAGTAGACGAGCTCGAGGAAGAGGACGGGGCGGTCGGGAAGCGTGTCGGAGAGCTCGCGCAGCGTGGTGACCTCGACGGCCTCGGCGCCGTCGGGGGTGCGCTCGAAGGCGCGGTCGAGGGGGCGCGTGGAGGGCGCGCCTTCGGAGAAGCGGGTCCACGCGTCGCGCTCTTCGAGCGAGGCGCGCAAGGTCGCGGGGTCGATGACGTCGAAGCCGCGGGAGGTGAGGTAGGAGACGGCGCGGGACTCTGCGTCGCGCAGCGTGGAGTCGAGCGAGTCGGTCGCGAGGCCGAAGGAGGAGGTGGCGTACGCGGGGGCGATGGAGAGGGAGGAGACCGCACGGGCCTTGAACTCGGGGCGCACGCCGAGCGCGGGTGTGGTGGCGCACGCGGTGGCGAGGAGGCAGGTCGCGAGCAGAGCTGCGCACGTGATTGAGCGAGGTGTCATGGGGGTCGGCTCGTGGTCTGAGGAGCGTATCGTGGACGCGTGAGATGGTATCAGGTTGTGCGCAGCGCTTGAACGTCGGGATGATTGGTTGTGGTGAGCACAGTTGGTGCTATATTACGGCGCGCGAACGCATAAGTACCTGCCGAGATGGGCGGCGTCGATCGACGCCTGGTCCACAAGCCAATGGAGAAGCACGGTGATCATCTGTCCTCACTGTGGCCGAGAGAATGAAGATCATTACAAGTTCTGTCTTGGGTGTGGCTCTCAGCTACCCAAGGTGGCCGAGGCGGAGCCCGAAGCGCCCAAGATGATCGGCTGTCCGCACTGCGGCACGCCAGTTCCGAACAATTTCAAGTTCTGCGGAGCGTGCGGAGGTCCGATCGCGGCCGCCCAGGCCCCGGCGTCTGAGCCCGAGCCGGCGGCGCCACCGCCCGGAGCGCTCAGTGACGAGAACACGCAAGGGATCATGGGGACGCTCAACCGGGCGAAGGGCTTCGAGGACACCTCGCAGCTCCCGACCTCGGGCCTGGACACGGCGAGCGCGCCGAGTACGGGTAACGCGGTCGCCAAGCTCGTGGTGATCCGTCCCGACGGCACCGAGGGCGCGACGATCCCGGTCCACGAGGGTGAGCTGGTCATCGGGCGCGAGAGCGAGCACGAGGCGCTCTCGGGCGACCCGTTCCTCTCGCCGCGCCACGCGTCGATCAAGGTCACGAGCAGCGGCTTCACGATCACGGACATGGAGAGCCTCAACGGCGTCTTCTACAGGATCCGCGTGGAGAGCGAGCTCCAGAACGACGACTACATCCGCATCGGCCAGGAGCTGCTCCGCTTCAACATGGTCGATGAGAACGGAGGCGCAGAGGGCGACGACGAGACGCGCCGTGGCGGGAGTCCCGACAGCGGCACGTGGGGCAAGCTCTCACTCATCGCTGGACCCGAGGTCGTCAGCCGAGCGTTCGCGTTCGCCGACGACGAGATCACGATGGGCCGAGAGCGCGGTGACATCCTCTTCCGAGAGGATGGGTTCGTCTCCGGTCTGCATGCGCGGATCTCGAAGGCCAACGGGAAGGCGCTCCTCAAGGACCTGGGCAGCTCGAACGGGACGTACGTCAAGGTCCGGGGCGCCCGTGACCTCCAGGACGGTGACCTGATCCTGATGGGCCAGCAGCTCTTCCGCCTGGTGGCGTGAGCGCACCTCGAGTGGGTACGATGCGGGGCGGCCGCTCCTCTCTTTGAGGCTGTCTCTTATACAC
>CAJXPN010000419.1 GCA_913058025.1 uncultured Myxococcales bacterium
GAGATTTCTGCCTGTCTCGTGGGCTCGGAGATGTGTATAAGAGACAGTTACAACATCTTGAGCGCCTTCTTCTGGAAGGCATATGCGGAGCATAGTCCATGTACGACGTCCACGAGAAGCCCCCCGAGGGCGCCACCGTCCACGACCTCCGCTCCGACACCGTCACCCGCCCCACCGACGCGATGCGGCGCGCGATGTTCGACGCCCCCGTCGGCGACGACGTCTACCGCGAGGACCCCAGCGCCCGCGCCCTCGAGGCCCGCGCCGCCGAGCTCACGGGCAAGGAGGCCGCGCTCTTCGTCCCCACCGGCTCGATGGGCAACCAGGTCGCCATGGCCACCTGGGCCGGGCGCCACCAGTCCGTCCTGTGCGAGCGCCGCGCCCACGTCCTCCTCTACGAGCAGGGCGCCATGGCCGCGCTCAGCGGCCTCCACCCCGAGCCCCTCCAGGGCGACGCCGACGGCTGCCTCGAGCCCGACGACGTCGAGCGCGCCCTGCGCCCCGGCCCCTACGACCGCGTCCCCGTCGGCCTCGTCGCCGTCGAGTGCACCCACAACGTCGCCGGCGGCTCGCTCCCCTCCCTCGACAAGCTCTCCCGCATCCACGGCCTCGCCCGCGAGCGCGGCGTCCCCGTCCACATGGACGGCGCCCGCCTCTTCAACGCCGCGACCGGCTACGGCGTCCCCGTCGCCCAGGTCGCCGCCCACACCGACTCCGTCATGTTCTGCCTCTCGAAGGGCCTGGGCGCCCCGGTCGGCTCGATGCTCTGCGGACCCCGCGACTTCATCGCCTCCGCCTTGCCCATGCGCAAGCGCTTCGGCGGCGGCATGCGCCAGGTAGGCTCCCTGTGCGCCGCCGGCCTCCACGCCCTCGAACACCACGTCGAGCGGCTCTCCAGAGACCACGCGAACGCCCGCGCGCTCGCCGTCGGCCTCGACCTCGTCGAGGGCCTCTCCATCGACCCCGGCGCCTTCCCCACCAACATCCTCTACGTCTCCACCGCGCCCGAGGCCGCCCCCCGGTGGGCCGACGCCCTGCGTCGACACGGCGTCCTCATCCACGCGATCTCACACGACAGCGTCCGCTTCGTCACCCACCTCGACATCGCCGACGACGCCATCCCGGCCATCCTGTCGCGCGTCGCCGCCGCCGCGTCCGAGGTCGCAGCCGAGGACGCGTGAGAGGCCGCCCGCGGCGAGGACTTACCTCGCCGCGGGCTCACCTCGCGCCTCTCACTGGAGGATGAACTCCACGCGGCGGTTCTTCGCCTTCGCCAGCTCCGTACCGGATCTATCCACCGGCTCCTTGTCGCCCTTGAGCTGGATCCCCGACCCGAGCGTCCCGCCCTCGCCGTCGCCGAACGCCACGTATGAGAACGTCACGGTGTCCGTCTCACCTTCGTTGAGGCTGTCGAAGTCGCCGTGCCTCAACGAGACGTCGTCGATCCCGTCCCCGTTGTAGTCACCGAACGACGCGATCTCGACTGGCCCTCCGGCGAACGCCTCACGCGCCCCGGCCGGGAGCTCGATCTCTTCGGAGATCAGCTCGTACACGAACCCCTCCTCCTCCTCACGCTCCACGCCCAGCGACCTGAAGCCGCTGCCCACGCGCTTCTTCCTGATGCGTATGTTCTTGATCCTCCCCGTGAAGTCGGCGCTGACCGCGTACATCACGCCGGGGCCTCCGACGCCGACGCCTCCCACGGTCACGTCGGCGCCCTCGATCGGCACGTACGCGAGGTCACCCTCTCCGCCCAGGCCGTCGATCGTCTCGAACACGAGGCTCGCGCCATCCTGACGCACGCGGATCGGGCGCGACGCCTGCTCTTCTGTCAGCGTCGCGAGCACGGTCGCGTCCGGAGAGCTCTCGGAAGGCTCGGCCTCGAGCCCCTCGGCCGGCGCCCAGGTCCTCGCGCTCAGCGCATCCTCTCGCGTCGCCGCGACCCGCGCGGCCTGCACTCGGCTCTTCAGGTCGATCGTGACCGGAGAGCGCGACGACAGCGCCGCCAGGATCTCCGTGAGCGGGACCGCCACGGACGACGCCTCGTACGTGGACGGGGTGTCGGGGTTGTCGTCGCTCGTGTCGAGCGGTCCGAACGACAGCTCGACCTCCTCGCTCCCGACCTTCCCGAACGCGAACGCGCCGAACACCACATCGGAGTCGACCTCCGCGCCGTCCCCCGCGTCGAAGCTCAGCAGCCCCGGACCTGCCCCCGTGGCCTTCCCATCCGCGTCCCACGCCCACACCGTGTGCGTCGCCTGCGGATGGTTCACCTTCGCGATCGCAGCGGCGCCGCCGCCCGGGAGGTCGAACAGCACCGGCGGCGCGATCATGTCGAACTCCAACGGGACCCCGTCGATCAGGATGTCACCGTACTTGCGCACGCGCATCGAGAGCCCGTCCGAACCCTCCCCTACGAAGACGCCGAAGCCACCAGCGGTCTCCTCGCCGACCTGCGCGAAGCACTCGTCACCGCAGGGTGAGAGCAGCGCCGCCAGCGACGTCCGCGTCACGGAGCCATTCGCCGCGAAGCCGAGCACGCCCAGGCCCGTTGGCTCGCTCTGCGCATCGGCCCCGGCAGGCACCGCGGGCCGAAGGCTCGTGAGTGACTTCTCACCATCCGCGTTGAGCGCCTTGAGGTCCCACTGACCCACGACCGAGAGCGACTCGCGCAGCTCCTTTCGCTCGCGCCAGTCCCATGGCCAGCGGCCCAACGCGCTCGTCTTCAGCTTGTCGCGCCAGTTCCACGGCCAGCGCCCCAGCGCCACCATCACGTCGCCCTCGACGTGCACGGCGAGCGTCCTCGAGCCCGTCCAGATCCCCTCGAGCCCGTCCTCACCAGCGGCCTTGATCGCCGCCTCGAGCCAGACGCTCTCCTCACCCATCGCCGGCGCCGGCCTCAGGTCCACGCCCTCCGGGACCTCGAGCCGCGTCGCCTTCGTCGCGCTCCCATCCCTGCCGCGCTCGATCTGGAAGAGCGCCGTCTCGTCCTGTTTCGTCACGCGGTCCTCACCGCGCATCCAGACGATGAGCTGTCCGCCCTCGCCCTCGCCCACGAACGTCTCCTCGAGCTCGAGGTTCGTCCCGAGCTCCACCGTCGACACGCTGGCCGAGCCATCCAGTGAGACCAGCGAGAACTTCACGCCGTCCAGGCTCAGCCACGCGTGGCCGCCACCGCGCGCGTCGAGCGCGCGCCTCGTCCCCACGGCCTGTACGAACCCGGCCTTCGCCGAGGTCAGGCTCGACCCGCCCGGCAGATCGAGCTCACGCACCTCGCTTATCTGGTTCATCGACTCACCGCCCGTGAGCAGCCGGAGCTCGGCGAGCTTGCCGTCCCGCTTGAGCACCAACGCCCTCAGGCTGATGCGCTCCTTGCCCGCCACCGTCTGCGTCCCCGCCTCCACGTCGAGCACCGCCGCGATCGGCGACCCCGTGTACGCGTCGTCGTCGGTCGTGAGTGAGTCCCCCATGTTCCCCTCACCTGTGTGGGAGATGAGGATCAGCCTGAACTGCTGCTTCGCCGCGTCGAAGCCCCACCAGACCGAGTCGGCGCCGCCGCCCTCGCGCTGGAGCGTCTCGAACCCGTGGGCGACCGTGTCGCCCATCGACGCGTCCAGCGAGTCATGCACGAGCCGCGTCGGAGGCTCCGACGTCGTGTCCATGCCGAACATCTCGATGCCGTCGCCCGACTGGTTCCACATCGCGCCCGCCACGTACGGCGCGGACGACCCCTGCATGACCCGGACGCCCATCCCGCGGCGCGCGAACGTCACCGGCAGGCGCTCCACCAGGTCCTCGTCGGACAACCCCTCCTGGAGCGCCTGCGCCGACAGGTGCCACCGCACGCTCCCCGACAACTCGACCGCCCCGCCCGCCACCGTGAGTTGCTCCTCACCCAGGACGTCGGCCCCCGCGCCCAACGGGCCATTCAGGCCCTTCGTCGTGACCACGCACGCGTGCCCCCCCGCCTCGAGCTCCAGGCACTCCACGCCCTCGACCGCCGGCGCGCCCTCGCGCTCCCGCTCTCCCGACCACGTCAACGCCCCGCTGAGCGCCTCCGCCTTCAGCTCGCCGTCGCACTCCAGCCTCCACGTCAGCTGCGCGTCCCTCGCGTCCGTCGGGAGCGTCCGCGGGCTGACGTACGTCGTCTCACACGAGACCTCCACGGCCTCGCCCGTGTCTTCGCCCGCGTCCTCTCCTGCCCCTGCATCGTCACCGATGTCCCCGCCAGCGTCCTCGCCGGGAGTGGTCGCATCCGGCTCCTCGGTCTCCTCCCCGGTCGGGCATCCAGTCAGGGTCCACAGCGTGGCCGTCGCCCACACCGTCGCGGTCGTCTTCAATCGGGGCATCGTCTTCATCGTCTTCAACTCGTGGGTTGATGGGGGTGTTTGAGCTCATGCATCATGTCTCTAACGGTATACATGTCATCACTTACAACGCAGCAGGGCCGGAAGACTTCACGTAGAGGATCCTCTACGCGGCGTCACCGAGGCGACTCGAGGTCGGTGGCCTTTGTTTTTTTTTGCTTGTTTTTCAATGGCTTGAGTCGTTATGGCCCGCGCCCACCGCGCCCACCGCGGCCTCCTCATCGGCCCGAAACCTTGTGAGAGCTTACCTTGGACGTCTTCTTCACCCTGTCGATCATCGCCTTCTTCGGGCTCATCCTCGTCTTCGCGCTCAAACAGCGCGCGTCCCCGGGGCACACGCGGCGCTGCCCGAACTGCGGTGAGCCGCTGCCCATGATGCGCAAGCCTACGAACACGCGGCAGATGATGTGGGGTGGGTGGACCTGCACCCGCTGCGACGCCGAGCTCGACCGCTCCGCGCGCGTCATACGGGAGGGGCGCCCCGACGCCGCGCTCCTGTCTGGTGGCCTGGAGCAGCACGAGGGCTCGGACGGGCAGGGCGCGCTCTCCGAGTCCGCCACCGCCACTGGCTCCCTCGACCTCCACGAGCGCGACATCGTCCTCGACCTCGCCGACGCCGAGCTCACCGACGCCGAACTCGCCGAGCCCACGAGACAGGCAGAAATCTCGTATGCCGTCTTCTGCTTGAAAA
>CAJXPN010000420.1 GCA_913058025.1 uncultured Myxococcales bacterium
ATCTACACAGAGTAGATCGTCGGCAGCGTCAGATGTGTATAAGAGACAGTCGATGAAGTGGCGAGACATCGCCAGCGGCTCCTCCCCGCGCTCCTGAGCGCGCGCCAGGATCTTGTCGTCGACGTCGGTGTGGTTGCGCACCATGCGCACCGCGTAGCCGAGCCGCTCGAGCGAGCGCTTGATCACGTCGAACGTGATGAACGTGCGCGCGTGGCCGATGTGCGTCAGGTCGTAGACCGTCACGCCACACACGTACATCGACACCTCACCGGGCTTGATCGTCTCGAGCGTACGCTTCGAGCGTGTCATCGTGTCGTAGAGTGTGACCTGTCTCGGCGATCCCTTCGCTTCCATCTTCTTTCGTCCTCTCGCATTCGTGCTGGTTCGGCCTCGCGAACACCAGGCACCACGCCTGGCTCGCCCGCAGGTAACCTGAGCGCGCGCGCGCGCTGTTCCCACTGAGCGCGGCACGCTAGCCCAGCCGTCGTCGACAAGGCAAGCGCGGCCAAGAACGACACGGGCGGCGGCTCCCCTCGAGGGGGAGCCGCCGCCCGTTGGACGCGCGAGAGGCGCCGCGCGATCAGTCGCGCTTGTCGTTGATGTCACCCTCGGCGTTCCCGCTGAACGTGTTCGACGCGCTGAGGTCCGCGGTGATCGTCGACGAGGTCTCGATGATGATCCCGTAGCCCGCCGAGTTGCTCAGCACGCAGTTGGTCACCTCGCCGACGCCCCTGATCTCGAGGTTCGACTCGCTGGCCGTGCCGCCGTAGCTGATCTGGACGTAGTCGAGCTTGGTGCTCGATGTGACGTTGGCGTTGAGGTAGACGCCGCCCCAGGAGCCGGCCGAGGGGTCCGTCCCCGTGAAGATGATCGGCTCGAGCGCCGAGCCCACGGCGACGAACGTCGACGCGTTCCCGAACGCTCCCACCTCGATGTACTTGTCCGGGCCGAACGCGATCTCGACGCCGGGCTCCACCGTGATCGAGGCGTCGTTGGTGAGCCTCCAGTGGGAGTTGCTGACGTAGGGGACTCCGAGCGAGGGGAGCGTGCCGTTGGTGTCGGCCGAGCCTCCCGAGATCGCGATCTCATCGGACTCGTTGCCCGTGAAGTCGCCGCCCTTCGGGATCGTCAGCGCGCCATTCCACGAGGCGATGCCGGAGGAGCCCTCCACGCCCGAGACGCTGATCGCCTCCGAGCCGCTCCCGAAGCCGGCGTCGCCCACCTCGAAGCCCGCCGTCTCGCAGACCTCGATCGACAGGTTCTTGATCGTGATGTCCCTCTCGATGTTCACGCACGCGCTGTCCGACCCGCCGCCGTGCCGCACGGTGAGGTAGTCGATAGAGGACGCGCCCGTGGCCGTGGGCTTGACGTAGAGGCCGTCCCAGAAGCCGGCCTCTGCGGTGGCGCCCTCGATCACGACGGGGTTGGCCGACGTCCCCTCGACATTGAGCGTGGCCGCGTTCCCGAAGGCGCCGATCTCGATGTACATGTCCACGCCCATCTCGAGCGTGACGCCAGCCTCCACGACCATCGTCTCGTCGGCGACGAGGCGGATGTTCGTGCCGATGAAGTACGGGATGCCCGCGTCCTTGAACCTGAGCACCTTGCCGTCGGCGTTGGCGGCGTCGACCCGGATCGACCCCTCACCGATGTTCCTGGTCAGGTCGCCGTCCACTGGGAGGTTGGTCACCGCCTCGGCGCCCGTCAGGACCGCGGCCCACTTCTCGACCGACTCCACGTTCAGGTCGATCGAGTCCTCGTCGAGCTCGATGGCCTCGAGGCCCGAAGACGCCGAGTCCTTGATCGTGATGTGCTTGAGCGCGATCGCGCGGTCCACGTAGAGCGCCGCCTCGTCGCTGCCCGCGTCCTTGATCGTGACGTATTCCAGGGTCGAGTTCGACGTCGCGTTGCCCTTGAAGTAGATGCCGTCCCAGAAGCCAGCCTCCTCGGTCGAGCCCTTGAACACGATCGGCTTCTCGGCCGTGCCCACCGCGCGCAACGTCGCCGCGTTACCGAACGCGCCGACCTCGATGTAGCAGTCGACGCACATCGTGACGGTGGTGCCCGGCAAGATCGTGAGCGACTCGCTGTCCTGGAGCCTGACGTTCGAGGTCACCGTCACGTTGCCACACACCGTCGTGTCGGACCCGAACTCGAAGCTCGCGTCGAGGACCTGGTTGCAGTCCCCGCCCGTCGGGTTGTTCGTCGTCGGGTTGTTCGTCGTCGGGTTGTTCGTCGTCGGGTTGTTGTCTTCTCCAGGCTCATTGTTGTCATCGAGCACACAACCAAGGGAGAGGGCGCCGTAGATGGCCCCCATGGTCAACACGAAACGGGTGGTCGATGACATGCTTGCTTGAGAGATGTTCATACCTGAACTCCGTCATATGGAGGTTGCGCTCGTGCGGGCGAGCCGCGGAAACCGACCAGGTCAGGTGATCCCCGCATTTGGTGTATTTCATGGGCGCCAACACACCAGAACTCACACACCGTGTCAAATCAATGGGAGGGCGCCGGACCACCCACTGTGCTACCTTGTTGCCAGATCGACGACCCCAAAGCGACCCCTCGCACAGCTCCCGTACGGGCTGCGCACAGACACCACACGAGCACGCGACCGACCCATGAGTTCGGCCACTCCACAGCCCCCCTCCGCGCGACGCGTCACCTACGCATACGCGCTGCTCGGCCTGACCATGCTGATATGGTCCTCGGCCTTCGCGGGCATCCGGGTCGCGCTGCGCGAGCTCTCACCGCTCGAGCTCACCACCGCGCGCATGGTCATCGCCGCCGCCGGCGCCGCCGTGCTCGGGCTCACGCTCGGCGTCCGCGCGCCCGCACGGCGCGACTACCCCGCGGTCATCGTCGCCGGGATCTCGGGCTTCGCCCTCTACCACACCGCCCTCAACTTCGGCCTCACCGAGGTCTCCGCGGGGCAGGCGTCCTTCCTCATCGCCACCACGCCGCTCTGGACCGCGCTGTTCGCCACGCGGATCCTGCACGAACGCCTCGGCCGCTGGGGCGCGCTGGGCATCCTCGTCAGCGTCGCGGGCGTCGCGGTCATGAGCCTGGGACCCTCCGACCTCTCCGTCGGCGTCGGCTCGCTCCTCGCCCTCTTCGCCGCCGCCTGCGCGGGCGTCAACATCACCCTCCAGAAGGGCCTCCTCGAGCGCTACTCCCCCATCGACGTCTCCGTCCACGCGACCCTCGCCGGCACCCTCCCCTTCCTCCTCCACCTCCCCTTCGCCGCGCCCTCGATCGCGGGCATGAGCGACACCGGCCTCATCGTCACCGCCTACCTCGGGCTCGGCCCGATCTGCCTGGGCTACGTGCTCTCCACCATCGCCCTCCAGATCCTCCCCGCCACCCGCTCCGCCCAGGTCATGCTCATCGTCCCGCCCATGGCCGCGCTCATCGCGTGGATCTGGATCGACGAGGCCCCGCACCTCTCCATCATCCCCGGCGGCGCGCTCATCCTCATTGGCCTCTTGATCGGTGTGCGCCAACTCGGCCATACTCGCACCTCCTGAGCCATACGAATGACGAGCCTCACGATGAACACCCTGTTGATCGCGACCGGCAACCAGGGCAAGCGGCGTGAGTACGAGCAGATGCTCGGCGGCGCGCTCCCCCAAGGCTGGTCCTTCTCCGACCTGAAGTCCTTCGGCCGCGACCTCCCCGACGTCGTCGAGGACCGCGACACCTTCGTCGGGAACGCCATCAAGAAGGCCGTCGAGTCCTGCCAGGCCTCCGGCGTCTGCGTCCTCGCCGAGGACTCTGGCCTCGTCGTCGACGCGCTCGACGGCGCCCCTGGCATCTACAGCGCGCGCTTCGCCGGCCCCGCCCGCGACGACCTCGCCAACAACGCCCTCCTCGTCTCGAAGCTCGCGGGCGTCCCCGAACATGCGCGCGCGGCCCGCTACGTCGCGCTCACGTGCCTCGCGCTCCCGAACGACCCCGCCGGCGCCGACCTCGTCGCCCGCATGGGCGCCTCCTTCGACCAGATCCCCCGCGGCGAACCCTCGAACCCTGGCGAGCTCGGGCTCGTTGACGGCCTCGCCGTCGTCTGGTTCCGTGGGACCGTCGAGGGTCGCATCGTCGACGCACCCCGTGGCCAGAACGGCTTCGGCTACGACCCACACTTCTTCTTGCCCGAGCTCGGCCTGACCATGGCCGAGCTCTCCGCTGATCAAAAGAACGGACTGAGCCACCGAGCCTCCGCGCTCGCGCAGCTCTCCCTCGCGCTCCACCATGCAATGAGCCAGGACCTCACATGACCCCAATGACACGACTCGTCGCCATCGCCTCCCTCACGTCGCTCTCCGGAGCGATAGGGTGCGCGGCGGGACACACGACCCTCCCTGCCCGCCAGCTCAACGCTGGCGAGTTCGCCGTCTCGGGTAACCTCGAGGTCACGACCCCGAACATCTCGGTCCAGGGGCTATACGGCACCGGCTCCGCCGACTTCGGCCTCGGCCTCGGCACCACGTTCACGACCTTCAACATGAGCGCCTTCGGCCGCGGCTACCTCGGCGAGGACTACATCCTGGGCGCCGAGGTCCTCTACTCACAGGGCACGACGGGTTTGGGCGTGCCTCTCGTGACGCTCGACGACGCAGGCGTCACCGGCGACTTGCCCTTCAGCACCGTCAAGCTCATCCCCAGGTTCACCGGCGCGCTCAAGCCCGGGCAGTTCCTCTACGCTGGCGTCCAGGCCGAGTTCACCGGCAGCATCTACAACGGCACCATCACCAGTCGTGAGGGCACCCACTTCAACGGCGTCCAGGCGGGCGGCCTCGTCGGCGCCGACCTGTTCAACCCGACCAACGGCATCGGCATCCAGATCGAGCTCAAGATCCTTCCCATCTCGGCCTGGAGTTACACCCCCGACGACCCCATCGGATTCGGCATCTTCCCCTTCCAGAACGACAGATCCATCGGACCGTCCGCGTTCGAGCTCACCACGTCCATCTACCTGAGGACCGACAACGAGGCCGCGCCGCCCCCCCCCTCCATCGAGGACGACGTCACGCCGCCCAGGCCCGCAGACAAGAACGAC
>CAJXPN010000421.1 GCA_913058025.1 uncultured Myxococcales bacterium
GCAGCGTCAGATGTGTATAAGAGACAGCCCGTAGCCCACGTACAGCACGGCCGTGGTCGCCACGGCGCTGATGCCCATCATCAACGGTCGCAGCCAACCCCACGCCGAGATCCAGCTCCGCACCGACGACTGGTGGGCGTCCGTGAGCGCCTTGAACTCACCGCGGCGGCGCGGCTCGGTCTGGTAGAGCTGGTTCTCTCGCATGCCCGCGATGTTCTCGGCGAGCCAGGCGTTCATGCGCGAGCTGACTGCGTGCGTGGTCCTCATGGCCGGGCGCGCGTACATGCGGTAGAGCGCGCCGGCGCCCACGAGCAGCGGGAACGCCGCCAACAGGATCAGCGTCAGCGGCACGTCCAGCGTGAGCATCACCGCGATCAGCACCGCCAGGAAGAGCACGTCCCGCAAACCCTGGGCCAGCGCGTCCGAGAAGAACTCCGAGAGCGTCTTCGTGTCGAACGTCGTCCGGTTCACCAGGCGCCCCACCGGGTTCGTGTGGAAGTAGCCCATGTCCATGTCCATGACGTGCCCGTAGACGTCCATGCGCAGGTCGTGCACGACCCGCTGGCCCAGCATCTGGACGACGTAGGTCGTCCCCGTGGCCATGAACCAGCGCAGCACCCACACCGACAGGATCAACGCGCCGTAGGCGACGATGAGCCCCTCGACACCGGGCGCGTACCCGATGACCCCGTCGAACCACGCCACGACCGCGTGCAGCCCGCCCGCGAGCCCCGCCTCGCTGCGCTGGGCGCCGCTCGATCGGATGACGTCGATCGCCAGCCCGATCGCGAACGGCGGCAGCGCCATGAGCGCGGCCTCGATCACGCTGAGCGTGATGCTGAACGCCGCCAGGCCCTTGTGGTGGCGCACGTAGCGCACGAGCTTGACGAACAACTTGGCGTCGACCTCGTCGGAGACCACGCGCTCCTGCTCGAGCATCTCGCGCAGGATCGGATCACGCGAGGCCTCGAGCGCGGCGCGCTCGGTCGCGCTCCATG
This sequence comes from uncultured Myxococcales bacterium, assembly GCA_913058025.1. GTDB lineage: Bacteria > Myxococcota_A > Bradymonadia > Bradymonadales > Bradymonadaceae > CAJXPN01. The sequence continues at coordinate 999 of CAJXPN010000421.1, forward strand.
ACGCGTCGTCCTCGGTCGGTTTACTTCCCTCTCCGTCGCTCACGCCACACCTCTCTGGCCCGATCGGGGGCCCTCGTCGCTCTGCTCCGCGGCGATCCTGGCGTAGTAGCCGTCCGCCTCGAGGAGCTCGTCATGGGTTCCGCGCTCGATGACCCGGCCAGCTTCGAGCACCACGATCTGGTCGCAGCGCTGCACCGCGCGCACGCGGTGCGAGATGATCACGCCCGTGCGGCCCTCGAACACGCGCCGGAGGCCCTCGAGGATCGCCTCCTCGGTGCGCGCGTCGACCGCGCTGAGGCAGTCGTCCAGGATCAGGACCTTCGGGTCGGTAGCGATCGCCCTGGCAATCGCGAGCCGCTGACGCTGGCCGCCCGACAGGTTCACGCCGCGCTCGCCGAGCATCGTCTCGTAACCCATCGTGAGGCCCTCGATCTCGTCGTGGAGCGCCGCGAGCCTGGTGTAGACCGTCGCGTCCTCGTCGCTCGCGGCCATGAGCACGTTGCGCCTGACCGTGTCGCTGAACAGGAACGTGTCCTGGGGCGCCATCACCACGTCGCGGCGCAGCGTCGCGAGCGTCAGCTCGCGCACGTCCTCTCCGTCGAGCAGGACCGACCCCTCAGGCGGCTCGTAGAGCCTCACGAGCAGCCGCGCCAGCGTCGACTTGCCCGACCCCACCGGCCCGATCACGCCCAGCGTCTCCCCGGCCGCGACCTCAAGCGAGACGTCCTGGAGCGCGGGCACCGGACCGGACACCACCGCGTCGTCGGCGCTCGCCTCCTCGTCCTCGATGATCCGGGGCGCGGCGTACTCGAAGGAGAGCCCGCGGACCGAGAGCGCGCCCGCGCCGGCGGCCTCTCTGGCGTCCGGCGCGTCCTCGATGTCGACCTCGGTGTCCCAGAGCACCTCGATCCTCGAGAGCGACGCCCTACCCCGCTGGAACAGCGACACCGCCCAGCCGAAGCCGATCATCGGCCCCGACAGGTAGCCCACCAGGAACAGGAACGCGACGAACGTGCCCAGGCCGAGCTCCCCGCGCGCGACCATCAGCCCGCCGAACGTGAACACGAGCACCGTCGACGCGCCCATGAACAGGTCCAGCGTCGGGTCGAATAGCGCGCGCACCCGCGTCAGCGCCATGTTCTTGCCGTAGTGGCGCAGCGAGAAGCCCTCGAAGCGCTCGCGGTCGAACGCCTCGCGCGCGTAGCCCTGGATGATGCGCGCGCCGGCGTACGACTCGCGCGCGCGCTCGGTCACGTCCGCGATGTCCTCCTGGACCGCCTCGAACCGGTCGTACTCCATGTGCGAGAGCACGTTCGTCACGATCGCGATCAGCGGCAGCGGGATCAGCGCGACCAGCGTGAGCTGCCACGACAACCCGAACATCACCAGCAGCGTCAGCGACACGATCATCGCCACGTCCGCGCCCACGAGGATCCCCGGCCCGACCATCATGCGGACCGCCTGGACGTCCGAGGTCGCCAGCGACATCAGGTCACCCGACTTCGACCGGTCGTAGAACGGCTGCGACAGCTTGAGCAGGTGCCCCGCCAACTTGTTGCGCATCGACTGGCCGATCCTGTGGGACGGCACCGCCGTGTTCATCAGCATCGGGTAGCGCGACACGTTCGCCATGACCAGGAGGCCCAGGTAACACGCCAGCGCCGTCACGATCGTGAACGACGACGCGCTCAGCCCCACGAGCTCGAGCACCCTGGGCGTCGCCGGCTCCTTCCCGCTCAGCGACGCGTCCGTCAGGTCGATCGCGACCGCCATGAACACAGGAGAGAACGCGTCCGCCACGTTCACCAGAAACAACGCGCCCAATCCCAACGCGTAGGGCCACCGCTCCGGGCGCACGAGCTCCCAGACCTTCCGGACGTCTCGTCCAATCGACATGTCTCTCTCCGCCTTTCACGTCGGTCATTCGCGCGCGCCGAGGTCGCGCGAAGTGAGCCCGCACAACCTACCCACTCCGACCCGTATTCCAACCTTACTTTACGCGAACTCCAGCTTGCCCCATGCGCGCCAGAGCCGGGACAATCGGTCGAATCCCACGCGACGAACGTCCCACGGAGCCCCCATGGAAGCGCGATCCCCCGAACGACTCGACCCCAGGACCTTCTTCCGCGCCGCGCGCGCGCGGTGGCGAATGCTGCTGGGCGTCGCAGGGGCCATCGGGTTGCTCGCGGTCCTGACGACCGCGCTGTCGCACTACTCGCCCGACCGAGACCTCAGCGCGGGCGTCCTCTTCCCTCAGCGCGCCAGCGCCTCGCTCCCCACGCTCGTCCACGTCGCCGCGACCCGCGAGGGCGCAGACTACAAGCGCTTCCCCGTCGAGGGCGCCGTCGCAACGCTATGGCGCACGCCAGAGGGTGTCGACGCCTACGACGCGCGCGCCGTCACGCGCGCGCTCGAGCGCGGAGACCTCATCGAGGTCGACGGCGGCAACACCGCCGCCGACGGATCGGTCTCACTCGAGCTCCCGCCCGTGCCTCCCTCGAGCATGAAGGACGACGCCCCCGAGGGCGCCATCATCATCGAGGAGGGCGGCGCGCTCGGGCTCGTCGTCACGATCGAGCACGGCGGCGAACGCGACGTCAGGTTCATGACCGTCGACCTCGCCGATGGGCTCACCAGCGCGCTGACCATGGATCGCCCCATCTACCAGCCGGGGCAGCGCGCGCTCGGGCGCGTCCTCGTCGTCGACTCCGACACCGGCGCGCCCGCGTCCGTCCCCGTCACGATCACCGCCCGCGACCCCTCCTCGAACGTCATCTTCCAGAAGACGCTGGCCAGCTCGGACCGGGGCGTCGCCTCGTTCGAGCTCCCGCTCTCGAACCCGTGCCCGCAGGGCCTCTACTCGCTCGCGATCACCTCCGGCGACCGCACCCTCACCTCGCGTAACTTCGAGGTGATGCCCTACAGGCTCCCCCGCTTCAAGGTCGAGGTCGCCGCGGACGCGGGCACCTTCGGACCGAACGCAGCGCTCACGGGTGCCGTCGTCGCGCGCTACACCACCGGCGATCCCGTCGCGGACGCGCAGGTCCTGCTCACCGTCTCGTCGAGCTTCGCGAACGGCTCGACGGGCTCGGAGACGCTCCGCGGCGCCACCGACGCCGAGGGCGCCTACCGCTTCTCCTGGGACGCCTCCGCGGCCGCGCCCGGCTCGATCCTCTCGCTCTCCGCCGAGGTCACCTCGGCGGCCGGGCGCGCAGAGCGCGGCCAGGGGTCGGCGCCCGTCGCCGGCCTCGACGCCGTCGTCGAGATCGTCCCGCTCGACCGCCCCGACTTCTCCACGGCCTCGGCCCAGGACGCAGCCCTCCTGGTCCGCGACGCCTCCGGCCGCCCGCTCCCTGACACCCCCGTGACCGTCTGGGCGCCCGGGCACTCGGGCGATGAGACGTTCGAAGGACGCACCGACGCGCGCGGGCGCTTCGTCTTCGAGTGGCGCCCCCTAAACAGCTCGAGCAACGTCAGCGTGGAGGTCCGAGACCCCACCGGAGAGCAGTCCGTCCGGCGCAACCTGCGCGTCTCGGCCAACTACTCGCCCAACATCCTCGTCGACGTCCCGCCGACGTCTCCCGTCGACGTACCCCTCGCGATCACCATCGACACCACCTCCCAGGAGCTCGTCCACCTCGTCCTGACCCGCGACGGCCTCGTGCTCGGCACCCAACCCATCACCGTGAGCGGCCGCGTCCCGCTGAAGCTCGACCTCCCGCCGCGCGCGCGCGGCCTGCTCTCGATCCGCGTGATCAACCGCCAGGGCTACGAGCTCGACCGGCGCCAGGTCTGGATCACACAGGGCGAGTCGTCCTCCGTCGCCATCGGGACCTCCAAGGAGGTCTACGCGCCGGGAGAGCTCGCCGAGGTCTCCCTCACGTTCCCGCCGACCGCCGGTGAGCCTCTCCCCGACGACGAGACCCCCGTGACCTTCGCGCTCGTCGGCGTCGACGAGGCGCTCTACGCGCTGCGCGAGCGCCCCGAGGAGCCGCTCCTCGTCGCGCTCGGGCTCGCCCCGCGCGCAGTCGAGCGCGCGCTGAACATCTACACC
>CAJXPN010000422.1 GCA_913058025.1 uncultured Myxococcales bacterium
CGTCGGCAGCGTCAGATGTGTATAAGAGACAGTGATGACCTCGCTCAAGGACAAGCTCTACAACAAGGTCGTCTTCTCGGCGGTCCGCGAGCGCTTCGGCGGCCGCCTCCGCCTCGCGACCTCCGGTGGCGCCGCGCTCTCCCCCGACGTCGCTCGCTTCATCGACGCCGTCAAGATCCAGGTCTACGAGGGATACGGCCTCAGCGAGACCTCGCCCATCATCTCCGTGAACCTGCCCGGCGCGCGCAAGATCGGCTCGGTCGGCCAGGGCGTCGACGGCGTCGAGATCAAGATCACCGACGTCGAGGGCTACCCCTCAGGCACCGGCGAGATCTGCGCCCGCGGTCGCAACATCATGCAGGGCTACCACGGCCTGCCCGAGAAGACGGCCGAGGTCATCGACGACGACGGCTTCTTCCACACGGGCGACCTGGGCCGCGTCGACGAGGACGGCTTCCTCTGGATCCTCGGGCGCGTGAAGGAGCAGTACAAGCTCGAGAACGGCAAGTACGTCGTGCCCTCCCCCATCGAGGAGAAGCTCGCGCTGTCGGGCTTCATCCTCCAGGCCATGATCGAGGGCACCAACCGGCCCTACAACGTCGCCGCGATCGTCATCGACCGCCCCGCCGTCGAGAAGTGGGCCAAGGAGAACGGCATCTCCACGGACGACCTGCTCAAGAACCCCAAGGTCAAGGAGCTCATCAAGGGCGAGGTCGCCGAGACCACCAAGGACGGCAAGTCCTACGAGCGCCCCAAGAACTTCATCATGCTCGACGAGGAGTGGACGCCCGACAACGGCATGCTCACCCCGAAGATGAGCCTGAAGCGCCGCGTCGCCATGGAGCGCTTCGGCGACGAGCTCATGGCCCTCTACGACAAGTGAGCCAACGCACACGTCGCGCTTGAATGGAGGGCCCGCCTCACCTCACGGTGGGGCGGGCCCTCTTCATTTCCCTACAACGCAGGTTGGAGACGCCAATGTACGACTCGAAGCACAAGGACTGGAGCTCACTGTTCGGAGACGTCCGCAGCCTGCTCGCCTCACACGAAGACGACGCGAACACCATATCGGGGGACCCATGGAGCCTCCCTGTCGGCCGCGACACCCGACGGGACTCGCTCCTGAGCGCGCTCACTAGTGAGTCCCGATCCTCCAACGCAGATCGACACCGCGCAGAGCTCGTCCCCTACCTCGACGACTACTTCCAGCGTCACCCCCGACCCGTCTTCGACGTCTACGGGTCCGATGACGCCTCGGGCGCGCTCGCGACGCAGAGCGAGCACCACCCCTACGCGCTCTTTTCGTTGCGCGTTGAGGCGTCGTGGATCGACGAGGTCCTCTCTCGCGCCGACGCCTCCAAGATCCACACGCTCGACATGTCCCCCATCACCGGCGACGGGTACGCCGCGTTGGACGTGCTCGCGCGTCACGGCCACCTCGACGAGCTTCGCTCGATCACGCTGCCTGGCGTGGACTTCGACCGGCCGCTCGACGCCCTCACACGAGCCAAGGCATTCAGCCACGTCACACACCTCCAGGTCACCACGGGGACACTGCGGACGGCCTCGATGGCCTCGATCGTGGACGCCCCTGGGGCCGCCTCGCTCGTCTCGCTCAGTTGCACGCGGCCGATCCTCGACGACGACGGCTTCGCGGCGCTCTTCGCGTCCGAGCACCTGGCCGCGCTCCGGGTGCTGTCGCTGCGCTTCGCGGACACACGCGGCAGCGACGCCTTCGACATCCTCGCGCGCGCGACCGGCTCGACCGCTCTGCTCGGCCTGACGCACCTCGACCTCCAGCGAACCTTCTTCGAGAAGAAGGCCGCGGCGCTGCTCGCCAGCGCCCCCCAGCTCGCATCACTCGAGCACCTGAACCTCGACTACAACGCGCTCTCGACCAAGGGAGCGCAGTCGATCGCACGCTCGGGTGTGCTCTCGAACCTGGAGGTGCTCGACGTCTCGAGCAACGGCCTGGGAGCCAGCGGCGTGCAGGCGCTCGCCGACAAGAAGAGCGCGCTCTCCGCGCTCACCCACCTGAACCTCTTCGGGAACAAGCCCGGGATGAAGGGCGTGGTCGCGCTGGCGTCGTCCCCATCGCTCACGAACCTGCGGCATCTATCGCTGGAGTCTTGTGAGCTCGACGACGGAGACGTCGCCGCCTTCGCCGACGCCATGGAGTTGCCCGCGCTCGAACGCATCGAGCTCAGGGGCCAACAGCTCGGCTCTAACACTGAACTCGCGATGATCAAGGCAGGGCTGAGCTACGACAAGGCCACGAAGGTCGCTCTGCGGACCCCTTGAGTCAGTACGACCCCAGATCGAGGTCCTCGAGCGCGGCGGCGAGCTCCATGTCGGACTCCTCGTCGAAGCCGATCTCGTCGTCACCGAAGAGCGCGGCGCGCTCGCGCGAGGCGTCGGCGCGCGCGATGGCGCCGCGCGTACGCAACGCCTCGACGCGCGCCTCGTCGGGCTGCTCGGCGCGAGAGCGCGAGCGGCGCGGATCGTAGACGCCGGCCTCGAAGAACACCTGCGCGTCCACGTCGCCCACAGCGAGCGTGTCGGCCAGATCCGCGAGCCCTCGAGCGCTCTCCTCGACGGGGACGCGCATGACGAGCGTGACGGCGCCCTCGCGCGTGGACACGAGCGCCTCACCCAGCCAGTCCACGAGCTCGGAGAAGGAGACCTCGAGGCCGGTCTCGCCGCCGAAGCGGAAGTCCGCCTCGTCGATCGACCACGCCGGCAACGAGACGACCACCAGCGTCGAGCCGACCGCGGCGCGCGAGCGCTCACCCCACAGCGCCACGGCGCGCAGCGCCCAGGCCGCGCCCTCCGGGGAGCCGCCGGGGCGCACCGTGTGCGTGGAGGACTCGACGATCGACTCGAGCCCCGGCGCCTCGACGCACAACAGGGCGTCGGGTGAGAGCGCCGTGCGCGCCGCCTCCACGAGCGCGACGAACGCGCTGGCGTCCGCGCTCTGGTCGACGACGAGGTTCGCGCCGCGCGCGGCGAGCGGGCTGAGCAGGTCGAGCGCGTCCATGCCGAGCGTGAGCGCGGGGCGGCGCGCGTCGAGCGCGGCGAAGCCGGGGCGCCCGGGCGACCAGCCGAGCGCGCCCTCCCCCTCGAGCACGAAGGACGCGCGCGAGAGGTCCAGCGTGTCGCCGGCGCCGGGGCCCGGCAGGTGCGCCTGCGCGCTCGCTCGCGCCACGGGCGCGCCCACCACGACGGCGCTCGACTCGGAGAGCGTGACCGCCTCGACGCGCCGGTTCCCGGCGAGCCTGGAGACGCGCGCGAGGACGCGGCCCTCGGGGGCGCCGACCCACAGGCCCTCGCCTATCGTGGGGACGTCGTCGCCGACGAATGCGGTGAACGCGGAGCCCCGGACGGACTCGACCTTCGGGTCGGGGACGCCATAGCTCGCGAGCTGTTGATCGAGGTCGCGCTCTCCACTCATCGTATCCTCCGTAGGACGTCGGGAGGGCGAACCATAGCGCGAGCCAGGTGAGGTTGACGAGCTTCTGGGCGCCGCGCGCCTATGTTACCGTCCTGAGGCGCCAGATCGCGCCACCCGAACATCCAGAAGGGAGCACCAGATGCGTCACCTACGCGCCCTCACACTCGCCCTCGCGGCGCTCTCCGCCATGAGCGCCTGTGAGCAGCCGAAGTCGAACGAGAAGCCAGACGAGACACAGGTCGTCGAGGCGCCTGGTCAGCAAGAGCCAGAGGCCGTCGTCGTGGGGGAGGACGAGGACGAGGCGCCCGCAGTCGAGGAGGGCAAGATCGCCAAGCCGCTGCTCTGGGTGCACCGCTCCGACAAGGGGGACGTCTACCTCTTCGGCACGATCCACGTGGCCGTGGACGCGCACAGGGAGCTCCCGAAGAAGGTCTGGTCCTCGCTCGAGGAGAGCAAAACGTTCGTCATGGAGACCGACCTCGACGCGGCCGCGGGCGACGTCATGTCGCGCGCGGTGTTGCCCAAGGGGCGCACGCTCGAGGACGAGCTGGGCAAGGAGGACTACAAGAAGCTCGGCGAGGTCATGGGGCCGAGCCTGAACTCCTACAAGGGATTCAAGCCGTGGTTCATCGTCTCGCTGCTCATCCAGAAGATGCTCCCCGAGGGTGAGGATCCCGCCGCCAGGATGGACCCGGCGCTGGCGAGCCGCGCGTCGACGCGCGGGCTCGAGATCGCCTTCCTGGAGAGCCCCGGCTTCCAGCTCGACATGCTCGAGCAGGTCATGAACGGCGAGGAGCTCTCCGAGATGGTGCGCGACTGGGACAAGCAGAAGGGCACGCTCGAGGAGATGCTCGCGATCTACCGCTCCGGCGACGTCGCCGCGCTCAAGAAGCTCACCTTCGAGGACAAGGAGCGTAAGCCCGTCATGTTCCAGAAGCTGTTCTACGACCGAAACGACAACTGGGTGCCCAAGATGACCGCCCACATCGACGCCGAGGGCGGCGTGTTCTTCGCCGTGGGCGTCGGGCACATCATCGGCGAGGGGGGCCTCATCGACCTCCTCGGGAAGAAGGGCTACGCGTTCGAACGCGTCACGCTGGAGACCAAGCCATGAACATCGAGAAGACCATCGCGCTGGCGCTGTGCGCCGCGTTCTCCATGACGCTCGGCGCGTGCGACAAGGCCCCCGCCGAGCCCAAGGACCCGACCCCCGCCGAGTCCCGCAGCGGCGAGGAGGCCGCGGAGAAGGACGACCCCGAGGACAAGCTGGAGGAGGACGCCCCGAGCATCCTCGACGGGATCGACGGGACCAAGTCCGACCCGATCATGTGGGTCCACCGCGGCGACAATGGCCCGACCTACGTCCTCGGCTCGATCCACATGGGCGTGAACATCCACGACGACCTCCCGCCCGTGGTGCTGACCGCGCTCAACCGCAGCACGCGGTTCGCCTCGGAGGCGGACGTGATGTCGGCGGCGCCGATGATCATGGCTCGCGCGGCGCTCCCCGACGGGCGCACGCTCGAGGACGAGCTCGGCAAGGAGACCTACAAGAAGCTCGAGGAGCTGCTCGACGGCAGCCTGGAGTCCTACAAG
>CAJXPN010000423.1 GCA_913058025.1 uncultured Myxococcales bacterium
CTGTCTCGTGGGCTCGGAGATGTGTATAAGAGACAGCTTCGCGCGCGGGTCGTTCGAGAGCTCCAGCAGCCTGTCCGTCATCTTCTTCTCCTCTCATCGCGCCCTGACCGGGCGCACGTTCTTTAGAAAAACCTGCGCTCACGCGCTCATCGTAGCCTTCATGTACGCAAGCCCGCCGGGGGACTCGCCCATCCAGACGTCTCTCTCGCCGCCCTCGCGCTCCTCGGAGACGTACAGCCCCACGCGCGCCGGCAGCGCCATCGGGCGCACGAACCTCGCGTCGCACACGCGCACCGCGGCCTCGCCGCCATACAGGTGGCGCTGGACCCCCTCGATCGCCCACGACATCGACGCGAACCCATGCAGGATCGTGCTGTCGAACCCCGATATCTTCGCGTACGGCTTGAGCCAGTGGATCGGGTTGAAGTCCCCGGTGAGCATGGCGAAGTCGACCGCGTCCGAGGGCGCGATGTCGAACACCTCGAGCTCACGCGCGTCCTCGGCCACGCGCGGACGCTCACGCTTCTCACCGCCCTTGCGCTCGCCGTACACCACGATCGGGTACAGGTGCGCGATCACCGACGGCTCGCGCCCCACTCGCCCCGTCGTGATCACCTGGTGCATCACCGCGCGCCGGCCGTCGTCGTCGATGTCCACGAGCTGCGTGGTCACCTCGAGCGGCTCCCCCGCGGGCAGGTGCTCGCGCACCTCCATGCGGCACCCGCCGTTGACGATCTTCATGATCGGGTAGGGCACGCCGCTCAGGCCAGCCGCCGCCATCGGCAACCCCCACTGCGAGAACATGTGCGGCGGGACCTTGCCGCGGTAGGTCCGGAGCTCGGCCCCCATCGTCTTGATGTAGGCGCGAACCAGATCGTTCGACGGCGCGTCGATCACGCGCTCCATGAGCGCTCCTGGGCTGTCTCTTATACACATCTGACGCTGCCGTCCGCCCGAGCTGCCGGATCACCGGAAGCTGATGCGCGATGAACTTCTTCGAGATCGACATCCTAATCACCCTCTTCTGGAACTCGACACGTCCCCCGACGTCCTCGCCGGGTACACACTCTGTCTACCATCGAATCGCCCCGCGGCGCCGGAATCACTCGGCTGCGCCCTCGGCCTCGTCATCGTCGCCCATCGCCGCGAGCCGATCGAGCAGGCGCGAGCCCGTCGTCGCGATCTCGTCGAGCAGGAAGCGCGCGCGCGGCTCGGCCCGCTCGATGTAGTCCTCGAGGACCTCGCGGCGATCCTCGTGCTCACGCGCCTGCTCCCAGAGCGCCTCGCACACGGCCACGTCCGCCAGGATCTTCGTGAGCCGCTCGGCGTGCAACATCGCGAACGCGAAGTCCCTCTTGGGGTTCCAGTTCTTGAGGAACCTGTCCGGCCAGGTCGTGATCGGCTCGCCCGCGAGCGCGCCGAGCTTGTTCGCCGCCGTCTTCGTCAGGAGCTGCTGGCGCGCGCTCCAGCCGATGAACTGGAGCTTCGCGAGCCTGCGCTCGAGCGGGTCCTTGGCCGAGACCGACCGCCACCTCGCCTGCGCCATCGCCTGCACGAAGCGCTGAGGGGACTTGATCATCCCGCCCAGCTCGTCCTTCATCACCATCAGCGCCTGGATCTGGCTCGTACCTTCGTAGATCGGCATCACCATCGCGTCGCGCAGGAGCTTCTCCGCGCCGTAGTCCTTGGTGTAGCCGGCGCCGCCGTGGATCTGGAGCGCGCGGCGCGAGATCTCGACCGCCTTCTCCGCCCCAAGGTACTTCAGCAGCGGCGTCATAGCCCTCGACTTGCGCCGGTGCGACGACAGCTTGGCCGACCCGTGGCCGTCGAGGAGCTCCTCGCCCGACACGCCGAAGCGCTCGAGCATGTCGAGCTTCTGCGACATCTCCTCGTGGTACGCCGCCTTCATCGCCAGCGCCCTGATGCCCTGGATGTCACGCTGCATCTCGAGCATGTAGTCGGCGAGCATCTCGTGGCGCGCGATCGGCTTGCCCATCGAGCGCCGCTCCTCGGCGTACGCGCGCGCCATCGACAGCGCCGACTCGCACAGCCCGAGGCACTCGAAGCCCACGCCCACGCGCGCGTTGTTCATCAACAAGAGCATGTACTTGAAGCCCTCGCCGCGCTCACCGATGAGGTGCGCGGGGGCGCGATCGAACGAGAGCGCTGCGGTCGCAGAGCCGTTGTGGCCCAGCTTCTCCTCGAGCCTCACGATCTCGACGTGGCGCTCCCTGCCCTGCGGGCCGTCCTCGTACGTCGGCACCATGAACATCGACAGGCCGCCGAGGCCGGACGCCGGGTCGTCGGTCAGCTCCTCGGTCCGCGCGATCACGAAGTGGTACTTCCCGTGCCCAGACGTGATGTAGATCTTGGAGCCCGAGACGTACCACTGGCCGTCCTCGTCGAGCTCACCGCGCGAGCGGATCTTGGCCATGTCCGAGCCCGCGTCGGGCTCCGTGATGTCCATGCAGCCCCACGCGTCGCCCTCTATCATCTCGGCGATCGCCTCGCTGAACCGTGTCTCCACGATCTCGCGCGTCTCCAGGTCGACCTTCGTCGTCCCCTCCCGGATCGAATACGCAAGCGCCACCAGCGCCATGCCGCCGTGGAAGCCGTAGTGCGCCGCGACGGAGACGTCACCGCGCGCGAACAGCTCGTTGTTGATCTGGAGGACCATCAGCGGCGCGTTCAACCCGCCAAGCTCACGCGGCACGCACAGCCCGTGAAGCCCGAGCTCCTTGAGCTTGGAGAAGATCTGGTCCTGCCTCGGGCCGAACTCCGCCTCGCCCTCGTCGTTCAGCTTCACCTTCTCGTGGTCGATCTCCTCGGCGTGCGCGCCGATCTCCCTGGCCGAGAACTCCCCCACCAGGCCGAAGATCTCACCGAAGAACTCGCGCGCCTCGTCACCGCTCGTCAGCGCGTCCTCGCCGCCGCCCCACTCCGTCAGACGCACCAGGCTCTCCCAGTCGATCCAGCGCTCGATGTAGAACCTCAAGTCCTCGTTGTTCTTGTAGTAATTGTCCATGTCTTCACCTCCGTCTCTATCCGTCCTCGCCATCCACGCGCCCGTCCGACCACGGACATCGCGCTGGCGTCGATATGATTGGGAATGTATACACACCGTATACCTCACAAAGCAAGAAGCGACGGCAGGTGAGGAGACCAGAGCGGAGCGTGAGATGTTCGGAGAGGGAACACGGGGGCAGATACTCAAGGGGACGGCGCAGGTGGTCGCGCGCCAGGGCGTGCGGGGTTGCACGGTGCAGGATGTGCTGGACGCGTCGAACGTGTCGCGGCGTACGTTCTACAAGCAGTTCGGCTCGATGGAGGCCGCGCTCGACGGGCTCTTCGAGGTCGCGACGGCGGTGCTCCCGGCCACGATCGAGGTCGCCGTGGCCTCGGCGTCGACGCCGGTCGAGCAGCTCGAGCGCGCGCTCGACGCGTTCCTGAACATCCAGCAGCTCGGAGGCCGCCTCGTCATCGAGCTCCACGCCGAGGCGATCCGCCCCGACTCATTGCTCGCCGACCGCCGCGAGTCGATCATCGGCGGGCTCATCGCGCACTTCGAGCGCGCCGTCGAGCGCTCGAGCGGCCGCGTCCTCGACCCCCTCATCTTCCGCGGGCTCATCTACGCCGCGGAGGGCCTCGTGCTCCACATGCACCGCGACGGCGCGTTCTCGACCGCTGACCGCACGCGGGTGCGCGGGGCCGTGTTGCCGATGATCCTGCGCGCGCTCGACGTGCGCGCGGACGCGTCGCTCCCCGACGCGCCGCCTGAGCCCACGCCGACACGGGCGGCCGCGGACGCGAGCGTCAGTCCACAGACATCTTGAACCGCTCGCACACCGCCAGGTGACGCGCCGCGCCCTCCTCACCGTGGACCTCGAGCGCCAGCGCGTACCAGGACATCGGGTACGCCCAGGACTCGGCCCGCTCGCTCAGCGCCGCGTCCACGTCCGCGAGCGTGACGGCCCCCTCGAACGCGAACATGATGTATACCGCCGGGATCGGCTCCTCGGAGTCCTCGTCGAAGACGCCATACTCGTCGGGGGAGCGCGCGGAGACGATCGCTCCCATTCCCTCGAGGTGCTCAGTGAGCTCGGTGAGCTGCTCGGCCGTGGGCCTGGGGCCATCGAGTGAGTACGTCGAGCCGTAGCCGCCCTCACGGATCCTCGCGACGGCCGGGTAGATGTAGGGGTGAGACTCGCCCTCCTCGAGCGGCCGCTCGGGCGGGTTGAGCGGCTGGGCGTCGAAGGCGTAGACGTCGTCGAAGCGCTGGGGCTCGCCCACGCGTGACATGTTCACGACGCGTGCCGAGGTCGGCCCTGAGCGCATCGTCCAGACCTCGGGCTGCTCGTCCTCGTCGACCATGCGGAGCCGACAATAACCGTACTCCTCCTCGATCGGCCCCGACTCCGAGGACACCGGGAAGCCTATCGCCTCGGCCGACGCGCGGACCTCCTCCCACTGACCGAGCGCGGTGGCCACGGTCATGCGATCCCAGTGGACGTCGCGCTGGTCGGCGCCGAACTCGGCGAGCTGATCGTCGATCGCAGCGAGCGCCGCGGCGTAGTCACCGAGCTCACGGTGCGCCGCAGCGAGCGAGGTGCGCGCGGTGGAGAGCCTGGGCTCGGCGGCGAGCGCCGCGGTGAGGTCCTCGATCCTGTCGCGCGCGGACATGCCGCCGAAGGTCGCGCGCGCGAAGCGGGCGACGACGTCGAACGGCCCGTCGATCTGACCCTCGACGAAGGCGCGCACGCTCGCGGCGCCCTCGATCTGGACGAGCGTGGAGGCGAGGCGCATGAGGCGAGCGTCGTCGGGCGCGTCGGCGAAGCCACGGCGCAGGTGTGTCAACAGCTCGGCCTTCATGTCGAGCGCGCCGTAGACGTTGGCGAGGCCGTGGAAGGCCTCGTCGGAGTCGGGGCGCGCGACCAGGACGGCCTCGAAGAGCTCGAGGTCGCGCTCGGGGTCCTGGCCGACGAGTTCGAGCAGGGCCTCGTCGGTCTCGGGCACCTCGACTGCGGACGCGAGCGCCTCGGCGCGAGCG
>CAJXPN010000424.1 GCA_913058025.1 uncultured Myxococcales bacterium
ACAGAGTAGATCGTCGGCAGCGTCAGATGTGTATAAGAGACAGACCCAGGGCTCTTCCTGTCCAGCCAAGGCACTATTACATACGCGCGCTCTTCGGAGCCCGTAGAAGGCCGTACAGGCGGCGAGGCTCGCTGGACACTCCCTCGCGAACCACCCCGCAAGAACACGCACCATGTCCGGAGCTCTCCGCGCGCAGCGCGGGGGGCGCCAAGCGCGCAGCGCGGCGGCGGGGGTCACTGCCTCGAAACAAACTCCTCGCAAACTCCTCGCTCGCCCGGACGCTCCAAAACCGCCCCGAAACAAGCTCCCCGCCTCACACGAACGCTCCCACCGCACACCACGCTCCCCGCCCGCTCGAACGCGCCGAGACCTCCCCCACAAAGTTTCCCGATTGGGAAACTTTGCTTGCGCCGACCCGTCTGCTCGCCCATGCTCTCGAAAGCGCCCGGTGTTTCGAACACCAGAGGCCCGAGGAAGGCAAGGAAGCACGAACCTCGCAGCGGGAGAAAACGCATGAAGCTCACGGATGAGCAGCGCACATCACTGGGTCACTGGCTCAGGTCCATGTCCGTCACGAAAGGGGTCACCCAGGATGAGCTCGCAGAGCGCACCGGGATCGACCGCTCAACGATATCGAAGGTCTGGCGCGGCGTGCCCAAGCGCGCGCACCACTACGAGGTGCTCGCGCGGGAGTTCTGCGAAGGCCTCCTCGAGGCCATCGAGCGCGCCGGCGCGCTCGACTCGGCGCTGAAGTCCCCGCAACAGCTCGCGGACGAAGCCGCGGCCGCAAACGCACCCGACGCGCTGCGCTGCGCGCCCGGGCCATCGCGGAAGCTGAGCCAGGACCCCATCGTCATCGCCGTCGCGTCCCAGAAGGGAGGCACCGGCAAGACGACCTGCGCGGTCAACCTCGCCTACGAGTTCGCCCAGCGCGGCCACGCCACGTTGCTCGTCGACTTCGACCCCCAGGGCGACGCGACGATCCACTCGGGGCTCGAGCCCGACGCACACCACTGGATCGACGCGGTCTCCTCGCTCCGTGAGGCCCGCCGCGGTGAGACCCCCGAGGTCGGCGTCCGCATCACCCCCACCGACTTCGGCTACGACCTCGTGACCGCGGGCCACGAGCTCGAGGAGGCCGCCGCGCGCGCCGCCTCCTTCCCCGTCTCGAACACCGTCCTGCGCAAGCTGCTCGGGCCGCTTCGGGAGCGCTGGGACATCATCCTCATCGACTGCCAGCCCACCGGCAACGTGCTCCAGCGCAACGCCATCGTCGCCGCCACGCACTTGCTCTTCCCCGTCCAGATGCAGTTCCAGGCCATCAACGGCCTCGACCGCATGTGGGCCGTCGTCGATCAGCTCGCCGAGCTCAACCCCTCCCTCTCCGTGCTCGGCTCGGTCCCCTGCATCGACGAGCCCAACACCAACCTCTCACGTGAGGCCAAGTCTCAGCTCCACGACCGCTACTACGCCGCGCCCACCGCGATCTCGATCCCCAAGGCCGTCTCAGTGGGCGAGGCCTACGCCGCCATGGAGCCGCTGGGCGCCTACGACCGCGCCAGCAAGGCCGCGCTCGCGTTCCGTCGGCTCACCAAAGAGCTCGAGAATCGTCTCATCGAAGAGGGGAGGTGAACCATGGGTAAGAAGTTCCTCAAGAAGGGCCTCGCCGTCAGCGCGCCCGTCCAGGCGCGCACGCGCTCCGGGCACCGCGGCTGGGACATCGTCCCCATCGACCAGATCCGCGTCGACGGCGGCACGCAGTCCCGCGTCGCCTTCAACGCCGACGCCGTCACCGAATACGCCGAGGTCATGCGCGCCGACGCCTCCGGCCTCGTGCTCGACGCCGACGGCGAGCCGTGGCCCCCGCTCGTCGTCTTCGACGACGGCGACTCGCTCTGGCTCGCCGACGGCTTCCACCGCCTACGCGCCGCGCGCAGCCGCGACCTGACCTCCTTCCAGATCGACAAGCGCCAGGGCGAGCTCCGCGACGCCATCCGCCTCTCCCTCTCGGTCAACCACAAGAACGGCGTCCGGCGCACCAACGCCGACAAGAAGCTCGCCGTCGAGCGCGCCCTCCAGGACGTCGAGTGGGGCAAGCTCTCCGACCGCGCCCTCGGTGACCTCTGCAAGGTCTCCGCTCCCACCATCGCCCGCCACCGCACCCGGCTCCAGGACGCCGGCGAGATCGCGCCCGTCGAGGAGCGCCTCGGCGCCGACGGCCGCGTCCAGGGCGCCGCCACGCGCGCCTCCGGCGCCTCCCTCTCCGGCAGCCTCGACGCCCACGGCTTCGACGTCGGCCGGCTCTCCGATGGCCTCGGCGAGCGCGCCGTCCGCGCCTCCACCCTCGACTCGCGCACGAAGACGCGTCAGCGCCGTGACCTCATCGTCGTCACGTCCACGTCCCCCGTCGACCTCGGCGCCGCGCTCGACCACGCCTCCACCATGCTCTCAGACGGCGGCACCCTCCTCGCCCCGCTCACCGACCTCACCGCGCTCGCGGGCGTCATGGAGCGCGCCGGGAAGCTCGGCCTGCGCGCCCACGCCGTCGCGCTCCAGCGATCGAAGGGCCTCGCGCTCGTCCTCTCCCCCGACGACGCCACCGCGCCGCCCGCGTGGGCCAAGGGCCTGGGCTCCCTCATCGACTCAATGAACCACGCCTCCGCGCACGTCATCGAGGGCTCCGAGCCTGGATGATCGCGCCGACGTACGACCCGTGCGATCTGTTTTCAAAAACAGATCGCACGGGCGCTCGTGCTCATCTCACTTCACCCCTCGACCCTCTGGTACCACATGACACACCACATGAGCGCCTCCACTGCGCTGACGGCCTTGGTCTCTCTGACGCTCGGTTGCGCCAGCGCGCCGCGCGCCGACGTCGCGATCGACACACCAACAGATGCGTCACCTGACACGTCGGCCGAAGCAACCCCCGGCCGCGACGTGGTACCCACCGAGCGCAGCGACGCCGACTACACCATGCGCGTCGGGGAGATGCTCGTGGTCGAGCTCGATCGGGCCGCCGCCGCCCCGTACCAACCCACACCCGTCGGGGTCGTGGCCTACGCGAACGGAGACAAGCTCGCGCTGATCGCGCTCTCGGCGGGGTTCTTCGACGTGCAGATCGACGAGGAGGCCTCTGGAGATGTCCGGACACTCAACGTACTCGTCAAAGACGAGGGCCCCCTCGATGCGCTCGACGAACACAGCTCGCGCTTCGAGAACCTCGGCGTCGGGTCGGTCATGCAGTTCGACTTGAAGGGCTTCTCCTCCGTCAGCGTTGTAGAGTCTGACTCTCTGGACATGGCGCCCACCCCGGACGACCGCATGATCCGCGTCACCATGCGCAGCCCAGGAACAGCGAACATGTTGTTCATGTCCCGCGAGGGCGGCAACATCAAGCGCGTCGTGTTCGAGACCCTGCCCCTCGGTCAGATCCCGGACGGCGCCGAGCTCCACGAGCTCGAGGTCGGCGGCCCAGGGCACCGGGTCGACCTCGCTGATGCCCGAGAGGTCACCGTCGCGACGCCCGGGGTCGCGCGGGTCGAGATGCTCGAGGGAAACGTCGCGCTCATCGAGCCCCTCGCGCAGGGCCTCGCCGCCGTGACGTTCTTCCGCGGCTTGAACCAGCCCCGCACGATCTGGTTCCGCGTCTCTGAGCCCGAGTGACCACCTGGCGCGGAACCTCGACGCGAGCCAGGTGTCCACGTCACACGAGGAGGACACATGACACCTGATGAAGACGCGCTCATCCCCTGGCAGGTCCGCGCGTGGCGCCAGCCCACGTTCCGCTGGGCCGCGGCGCTCGTCACCGCGGCGGCCCTGGCCGGCCCGATCGCCTGGGCGACGCGCGCGAAGCCGAGCACGCAGAACGCCGCCACCGAGGACGCCCCAGCCGCACCGGAGGTCGCGCTGCCGATCGCGGCTCCAGGAAAAGAAGAGCTGTTCGCGCGCCTCGAGGAGCCTAACCCCGGGGAGTGGCTCGCCAAGCACCGCGAGCCTGGACAGACGCTCATCCAGTACATGGCCGCGGGGCCCAACCGGCCCACCCCGGAGCGCTCCACCATCTACCTTCGCGCGGTCGGGCCCTGGCCCGAGGGCTCGGCGGAGATGGACACGCTGCGGGACTTCGCCGCGGCGTACTTCCAGATCCCCGTCGAGATCGGCGCGCCGCTGGAGGAGCCGGGCGTCCGCGCGCGCACCAACGAGGACACCGGCAAGCTACAGTGGAGGTCCGACGACCTGATCGAGGCGCTCCAGCGCGAGCTCCCCGAGGACGCGTTCTGCGTCCTCGGCGTGACCCACGTCGACCTGTGGCCGGGCGACGGCTGGAACTACGTCTTCGGCCAGGCGAGCCTGCGAGAGCGCACCGGCATCTTCAGCTTCGCGCGCCACGACGACGCCTTCTTCGGCGCCTCGACGACCCCCCCTGCCCTGCGCCTGCGCCGCGACGTCCGCGTCATGACCCACGAGATCGGCCACATGTTCACGATGCAGCACTGCGTGGCGTACCAGTGCAACATGAACGGCTCGAACTCCCTGGCCGAGTCGGACCGACAGCCCATGCACCTGTGCCCAGTCTGCGCCCAGAAGCTCCTCGACGCCACGGGGTTCGACCCCGCCCGACGCCACGAAGCGCTCGGCCGCCTGTACGAGACCCACGGGCTGACCGAGGAGGCTGGCTGGACACGCCAGCGCGTGCGCTCCTTATGACCACTGGATCGACCGTTCGATATACAAATAAAAACATATACCGTGACCATGTCTTCTGCGACGAGCTGCCCCATCGTGGTAGGATGTTCGCGCTCATACACGCCTTCATGAGAGCCGAACATGCCATCACCGCACCCGAACGCCGTGACCATGACACGCCAGGTGTCTGCCGCCATCGCGTTGATCTTCTCTCTCGGGTGTCAGCCCGATGACGCCGACGTCTCTGGCGAACTGGACGCCGGCGCCGACACCTCGACCCAGGACGCGGCCCTGGCACTCGACGCCACGGACGCGCGCGACGGAAGCCACGCGCGCGACGGAAGCCACGCGCCC
>CAJXPN010000425.1 GCA_913058025.1 uncultured Myxococcales bacterium
GAGATTTCTGCCTGTCTCGTGGGCTCGGAGATGTGTATAAGAGACAGGTCCAGGATCTCCTGGAGCGAGCGCTGGTTGAAGATCAACACCGGAAGGTTCGCCCGGATCAGCTCCGCGGCCAGGTCCGCCTGGATGTCGCTGAAGCCGATCACCAGGTCCGGCTCCAGCGCGCTGATCTTCTTGACGCTCCCGCCGATGAAGGCCGAGACCACCGGCTTGTCACGCCTGGCCTCGGGCGGGCGCACCGTGTACGCGCTGATGCCGACCACCCGCTCCCCCTCTCCCAGCGCGTACAGGATCTCGGTGGGCTCCTCGGTCAGGCAGACGATGCGGCGCGGCGTGTCGCGTAGCGTGGGCAGCTCGATCATGATCCAGGCTCGTGTTCTGAGGGGGAGGGTGCCGGAAGGCGTTGCCCGAAGGGCGCCGCGAAGATAACGTCGCGCGCGCGAAATCAGCAACGACAGCGTTCGAGGCTCCCGACGATGCGAGATCAGCTCTTCCAGTCCGCGTTCAGCAAGCTCTTCGTCTACAACATCCTCTTCGAGGACGCCGAGGTCGACGAGGTCGCGCTCGAGCTCGACGAGCGCTCCACCGTCCTCAGCATCACCGGCGCGGGGTGCTCTGTCGCCTCGATGATCCACCGGCGCCCCGTCTCGCTCGACGCCGTCGACATCAACCCCCACCACCTCGCGCTCAGCGCCGTCAAGATCACCGCCGCCCAACGCATCGAAGACTACCTTCGCTTCTACGACCTGCTCGGCCACGGCGTCGCGTCCGACTCGCGCGCCGAGATGGCCGCGCTCGGTGAGCACATGCCCGACGGCATGCGCCGCTACTGGGCGCGCCACCACGGCCGCTTCGCGCGCAACTTCTACGGCCGCGGCCTCATGGCCACCTTCGCCACCGCCATGCGCCACCTCTCCGGCGTGGACTCCCAGTGGCTCGTGTCGATGTCGCGTCATGAGATCGCCGAGCGCGTCGCGCGCGTCGACGCCGAGCTCGGCCCCGCCTTCAACCTCCCCATCGTGCGCGCCTTCTCCGACTCCCCGCTCCAGCTCGTCTTCCTGGGCATCAACTACACCCAGCGCGACCGCATCCTCGCGGCCGAGGGCCAGGCCGACATGCTCAGCGTCGTCCTCGAGCACATCCGGCGCCTGTGCCACACCGACCTGGAGACCAACTGGATCGTCTGGCTCATCGTCACCGGGCGCTACAACCACGCCCGCCAGGACGCCGTCCCGCCTTACCTCCGGCGCGATCGGCACGCCCGCTCGGTCGGCGCGCCGACCGACGTCCGCTACCACAACCGCAACCTCTTCGAGGTCCTCCAGGACGCCGGCCGCCGCACCTGGAGCCACTACACGCTCTGCGACATGCCCGACTGGCTCTCCCCCGAGCAGCAGCGCCACCTCCTCTCCGAGATCGCGCGCACCAGCCGCGACGGCGCGCTCGTGCTCTACCGCACCGTCGAGGACGACTGCATCGTCGACCGCGCGGGCATGAACGCGACCTTCCGCCGCCTCGACGCCCGCAGCGCCCGCGCCACCGCCCACGATCGCTCGCGCCAGTACCGCCACGTCCACCTGTACCGAGTCGAGCGCCCCTCATGACGACCCCGGACGACCTCTCCGAGCACCGCGCCTTCCTCAACGCCTATTACGGCGCCTCCCGGCGGATCTACGACCTCACCCGGAAGTACTACCTGTTCGGTCGCGACGGGGTCCTGAGCGCGCTCGCGGCCGAGCCTTGGGCTCGCCTGGTGGAGGTCGGACCAGGGACGGGCCGCAACCTCCGCGTCCTGGCGCGCCTGCGCCCCGGCGCTCGCCTGGGCGCCATCGAGGCGTCGGACGCGATGCTCGAGCACGCGCGCGTCCGCTGCCCTGGCGTCTCCTTCGTGCAGGGGTTCGCCGAGCGCGCAGACTACGCCGAGCCGCTCGGCGAGGCCCCCGATCGCGTCCTCTTTTCGTATTGCCTGTCGATGGTCCCCGACAAGGTCGGAGCGCTGGAGCGCGCGCGCGCCGGGCTCGCGCCCGGCGGGGAGGTCGTCGTCGTCGACTTCGCCGACCTGGAGGGGCTCCCGGCTCCGCTGGCCTCGCTCCTGCGCGGCTGGCTGCGCGCCTTCCACGTCGACCCGATCGATGACGACCTCATGCTCCGCTTCGGCGCGAGCCTCGCGCACGGCCCGCTGCGTTACTTCCTCGTCGCGAGGATCCCCGCGCTCGAAGGGTGAGCGGCGGCGCCCCAAGGGGGCGTCGTGGAGGGCGTCGGGAGCCGACCGACGGTCACTGGTCCTGGAACGTGAACTCCTCATACGTACAGCCGTCGGCGAGCAATGAGCCGTAGACGGTGTTCGAGCCGTCGTGGCTACCCGACGAGAAGGAGATCGGCGAGCCGATGCGGAGGTCCACGGAGAACGACGGATCCTCGAGTGTCTCGATGAGGCTGTCCACGGTGACCTCGCCCTCGATCGACTCGACGGCCGCGACGAACACCTTCCCGGCGATCCAGCCCTCGAAGTTGACGTACCCGGGGTCGACGTTGCTGTCACGTGCATCCAGCTCCTCTCGGAACTGGATGGCGCCGCCGCTCTGTCCGTTCGGGAACGGGACGACCTGTGACACGAGGATCGGGTACTCGCCGGTGCAGTAGATGTTCGCGCCCGCGGACTCGAGGTTGATGGCGAGCTGATCGCCGACGGGAGAGATCGAGGTGATCGTGAGCGCGAGGTTGCGCAGCTTGAGCTTACGATCGGGGTCGATGGCGTCCCACTCGGCCTGGCTGAGCGCGTCGGGCTTTTCGCCCGAGCCGAGCGTGTTCATGCCGTTGATGACGCCCTGGACGAAGTCGTTCGCCGCCGAGGCGACCGCGATCATCGAGATGCCGATCTGGGGGGTGGTTGCGTCGAGGTTCGGGCCATCGAACCTTGTCTCCAGGCCGCCGAGCCAGCGGAAGTAGAAGTTCTGGGCGATTGTGCTTTTGGTGCCCGTGGCGCGGTAGCTCGCGAGCGGGATGTCGGTCTGCGAGCCGAGCTCGTCCTTGAGGGCGTCGACGATCCCGGTGTAGCCGCTCAACCCATAGGGATCGAGCGATCCGTCCTCTCCGGCCGCGACGGCGCGAGAGAGATCCGCCTTGCCTTGGGTAGTGATGTCCAGCGGCGACTGAGAGAACGCGAAGATGTTCTCGGGGGGGACGGGGTTGGGGTCGCGGTTGAGCAGGTGCTTGGTGATCGTCTCACCCTCGAGCCTGTAGCTCGCGCGCGTGTTCCAGACCATACGGTCTGGCACCTCTTTACGCAGGTGGTTCGCGCCGCTGTAGGTGCCGAAGAGGGGGACCTGGCGCTCGTTGAGCGTCGGCAGCATCGCCGACGACGTGGGCGAGCCCATGCTCCCCACGACGGCGAACGCGATGCGGCCCTCGCCGTTGCGCTGATCCTTGGTGACCTCGTCGGCGAACTGGACGGTCTTCATGGGGTCGTACTTGTCGTCGCGCATGCTGTGCTCGAACGTGTAGCGGCCCGTTCCAGACGCGTTGTGTGCGGCGTACGCGGCGAGCACGCCGTCGCGCATGCCTTCCCCCAGGTCCTGCAGAGAGCCGGAGATGTCGGCGATGCCGACGGTGCGGATGGCGTCACGTGAGACCCCGTCCACGAGCGTGTCACTGCCGGTGCTCGTGTCGGAGACGCAGAGGCCCGACTCCGTGTCGCAGGTGAACCCCTCTTCGCAGTCCGAGGGGGTGCACTCCGAGAAGTCGTAGGCGAGCGTGCAGCCCTGGCCTATGAGCGCCGTGAAGGAGAGCAGTGAGAGTACTTTGAGGAGGTCGCTTGGGCGTGACATGTCTGTATTCCTGTACGCTTGTTCGAGGCGAACCCGTCAGTTGGCCGGCAGCATGATTGCTTCGGCTCGTGTTCAGACGTGGGCCCGGCTCGCCGCTCGTGGCGGCTCGTATCTTGTTGTTCGATTCAATCTCTCGCGGCCACTGGGCCGCGACGCACAGCCGCTCAAAAATCCAGGGTCCACACGACGCCGGTGCGCTCGCCGATGACCGGCTCGATCCTCGAACTCGACTTGGTCTTGTCCGAGTCCCCGCCCGAGGTCGCCAGCCAGATGACGCCGATGAGCGTGCTGAGCGCGCCGACCCCCAGCGTGACGTCCGAGGCCAGCGCCAACGTGGAGCCTTCATCACGAGCCTGCTCGCGAGCCTCCACCGTCGCCGCCGTGTCCGCGTAGGTCTCGTAGCGGGCGTTGGTCTGCATCGCGAGCACGCCGGAGGTCCCGAACCCCGCGAGGCCCACGCCTATGAGCACGATCGGTCCGACGAGGCTGGGCTCGTCCTCGGGCGCCTCGGGCGTGGGTGGGGCCTCGACCGGCGCGTTCTTCTTCGCCAGCGCCTCGGCCTCTTCCTTCGCCTTCTTGTCCCGGACCTCGACGACCTCGCCGAGGAGCTTGCGGCGATCGAGCGCGTCGCGGCGGAACTCCTGGTCCACCTCCCCCTTGCCGAGGAACTCGTCGTAGCGGTCGATGGCGACGTCGATGCGGCCTGCGCGCTCCTCGATCCTGGCGATGTTGTAGATGATGTTGGGTTGGGGATCGAGGGCGTACGCCTTCTCGAAGAGCTGGACGGCGCGGCCGTACTCACGCTCGGCGTAGGCGGCGTTGGCCTGGTCGATGAGCCCGTCGAACTCGGAGGTCTTCGCGGCGTCTTCGGCGGTGGTCGCCTCTCCCTGCGCGAAGGCGAGTGGGGCGCCCATGGAAAGGGTCAGGAGGAGCGCGAGCGCTCCGGCGGCGTGTTTGGTTGTATGCTGCATGTTCACGAACTTGGTCTCGAGGTTCTTTGTGTGGGCATCTCGATCACTTGATCTTGATGAGGCCCGTCTTCTTCTTGTCGTTCATGGGGGCCAGGCCCGTGCCGAGCGCCTTCACGACACGCTTCTCTTTGGGGACCTTGTCGCGCGCCTTCTCCTTGGGAGGAGTCGGGTCGCTCGAGGGATTCTTGGTCTGTCTCTTATACACATCTCCGAGCCCACGAGACAGGC
>CAJXPN010000426.1 GCA_913058025.1 uncultured Myxococcales bacterium
ACACCATGCCGCCGGGCTGAGACATCTGCGCCTGCGCGATCATGAGCTGTGGGTGATCGGGGAGGCCCGGGTAGATCACTCGATCGACGAAGTCATGCTCAGCGAGGGCCTCGGCAACGGCCTTGGCGTTGGCGCAATGGCGATCCATGCGAACCCCGAGTGTCTTCGTGCCGCGCAGGACCAGGAAGGCGTCAAGGGGCGCCAGGCAGCCACCGACGGCGTTCTGGTAGAACGCGAGTTCCTCGCGAGTCTTCTCATCGCTACCGATCAGCGCGCCGCCGATCAGGTCGGAGTGCCCCCCGAGGTACTTCGACAGGGAGTGAAGGACGATGTCGGCGCCGAGCTCGAGAGGACGCTGGAGGTAAGGCGTCGCGAACGTGTTGTCGACCACGAGCTGCGCGCCGGCGGTCCCGCTCATCGCGCCCACGAGCCGCTCACCCTGGAAGTTCTGCATGATGTAGTAGAACCCGTGGCCCTCCTCACCGAGCAGGTAGCGCTTGGGGATGCGGCACTCGTCGAAGAAGAGCTCGGCGGTGTCCGAGCAGTGGTTGCCGATCTTCTCGAGCTTCTTCCCGACGCTGAAGCCGGGGGTATCCGTAGGGAAGAGCACGAGGCTGACGCCGCCGTAGCGGTTGTCGGGGTCGGTGCGCACGGCGAGAGTGATGAAGTCGGCGCGGGTGCCGTTGGTGATCCAGGTCTTCTGGCCGCTGATGACGTAGTCGTCGCCGTCGGAGCGGGCGACGGTGCGGATGCCAGCGACGTCCGAGCCGGCGCCAGGCTCGGAGACCCCGAGCGCGAAGATCTTCTCGCCGCGGATCGCGGGCATGAGGAACTGTTCCTTCTGCTCCTGGGTACCGATCTCGTTGATGATCGGGGTGGCCATGTCGGTCTGGACGAGGATCGACATCGTCAGGCCGGCCATGCGGGAGCGGGGGAGCTCCTCGGCGAGCACGCAGGTGTGCCAGATGTCGCCGCCGGAGCCGTCGAGCTCGACGGGGTAGCGCGCGCCCAGGAACCCGAGCTCGCCCATCTTCTCGAAGACCTCGCGGGGGAAGAGGCGGTCGGCCTCCCACTCGTCGGCGTGCGGCGCGAGCTCCTTCTCGGCGAAGTCGCGCACGGACTTGCGGAACATCTCGTGCTCTTCGGTGAACTGCGGGTACTTCAGCGATCGGTTCATGGGCGCCTCCTTCCGAGCGGTCTTGTGAGTGCCCGCTAACATAGCGAAGCGGCGCTCACCTGACGAGAGGAAAGCAAACGCAACGTCCCTTCATAACTTGGTTTGGCGTCAGTGAGCGCCGCTCACCTCAGGAACGCCAGCCCGATCACGCCCACGATCAGGCAGTAGGTCGAGAAGTGGTGGAACCGGGCGCGCTCGAGCGTGAGCGTGAGCAACACCAGGCACCCGTAACCCACGACGGCGGCGACGGCGGCGCCGCCCAGGAAGATCCACAGGCGGGCGGTGTCGACGAGGGCGGCGTCGCCGATCTTGAGCACGAGCGCGCCCAGGATCGCGGGGATGGAGAGCAGGAAGGAGTAACGCGCGGCGTTGACGCGCTCGACGCCCAGCGCGAGCGCGAGCGTGATCGTGAGCCCGGAGCGTGAGAGCCCAGGCAGCACGGCGATCCCCTGGGCCACGCCGATGGCGAGCGCGACCGGGAGGTTCAGCCCCCAGATCGCCAGCGAGCCGGTCCGCTCGGAGCCGCCGTCGCGCTCGAGGAAGCGCTTGTTCAGCGAGAGTATGAACGCGTTGACGATCAGGATTCCGCAGACCACGCGCGGCGTGATGAGCGAGGCGCCTCCGTCGGGGTCGATGAAGCCCTTGAGCAGCAGGCCGATGATCCCGGTGGGGACCGTGGCAGCGACCACGAGCAGCGCCACGCGCGCGCCCTCTGGGCGCGCGAACGCGCCCAGGGTCTTCTCGCGCGCGAGGTTCCCGACGCCTCGACGTAGGCCGTCGAGGACGTCGAAGATCTCACGCCGGTAGAAGGCCATCACGCTGAGCAGGGTGCCCACGTGGAGGATGATGTCGAAGAGGAGGCCAGGCTCGGGGACCCCGAGCAGGTGCTGGCCGAGCGTGAGGTGGCCGGACGACGAGACCGGGAGGAACTCGGTGGCCCCCTGCACCGCGCCCAGAATGATCGCCTCGAACCAGTTCATCGCGTGTCGACCTCAACGTGGGTGCGGCTCAGGCGCCGGCGGCCAGGTGCGGGTGTGTGACGAGCCCGAGGCGCTCCTTGAGCGGGGCGCTCGGGTAGTGCTCGGGGGTGCAGACCTCGTCGCGCTGGACCCAGTCCTTGAGCGCCGGGAGCATGAGCGTGGACCAGGCGTGGACGTCGAGGCGGATCGCGAGGAACTCCTTGTAGAGCGTGCCCACGATCTGCTCGAGCTCCTCGAGCAGGAACATGCGCTCGTAGAACTGCTCCTCCTCCTCCCGGCTCAAGAGCGCGGGGATCTTGACGCCGCTGAAGGAGAGGTCCTCGGCCTTGAGGTTGAAGGACCACTCGCGGCCCTCCTTGACGACGCCGAGCTTGGCCTTGGTGGGGCGCTTGCCGTGGCGCAGCGCGGTCTTGGCCTCGGGCGAGTAGGCGGGGGAGCCGCCGGAGATGGTGTTGCGCTCGGTCTCGGCGAGGTACGCCTCGAGCGTGAGGGCGTCGTCGATCCAGACCTCGAGCGTGTCGTGCTCTTCGGTGTGGAGTTGGGCCTCGAAGCACTCGCTCTTGAACCAGAGCCAGAGGAGGAACTCGTTGCCCAGGAAGCGCCTGGTGTTGATCAGATCGACCAGATCCATGGTCTCACTCCTAATGTCGATGGGGCGCCCGGCGTAAGTACGTATGCGTGGCCGGGCGTCGTGTTCAGGTCTCGGAGGGCTTGAGCGCGCCGATGGCCATGGCCTGGTCGGCGAACGTCGCGGGCTCTACGGCCACGAGCATCTCGACCTGATCGGGCGTCAGCTCGATCTCGATCGCGGTCGTGTACGGGTTGGCCGGGACCAGGTCGAGGCCGAACGTGTCCTTGAAGAGCTCCTGGAAGAGCTCGCACGTCTTGGGCGACTGGTTCCAGAAGCGCACGCGACCGGCGGTCATGTCCCAGCTCATGTCGATGACCTTCATGCGAGGCAGCGACTTCTCCTTGAGCCCGGCGCGCACCATCACCTTGATGTCCTCGCGCTCGAACTTGGTGACGCGCTCCTTGTTGTGGTCGACCATGTACTGCCGCTCGGCCTGGGACACGTGCGCCTTGAGGAGCCCGCCGGGGATGGCGTACTTGTCGTGGCGCAGGCCCAGGTTCACGAAGTTGTCGAACACGATGTTGTGGCGCTCGAACTCCACACGGAGAGGGCTCTCCACGGGGACCCACCCGTAGTGCTCCTCATCCTCCTGCTCGGGATCGAGCGGCTTGAACGCGCGCTCCTCGACCATGTCGACGACCTTCTCGACGAAGCCGTCCTCGGTCTCTCCCTTCACGTAAAACAGTGTGTACGTCAACGTACCTTGTAGCGCGCCCACCGATGAGCCTCCTTCGCATGAACCTTATCTTCCATGACACGACGCCCACGCGCCGGCAGGTGAACATTCGATCACCTGCCGCGCCTCGCCGCGGCGCCCGCGACTATAGGGGAGGAGGGGTGGATGGGGAAGCGACGAGTCGGGCGAGCACCGGCACGTCCCGCGCGAGCGCCTCCAGGAGCTCCGACTTCACGCTCCAGATCGTCGCCCTGGCCTCCTCGAGAGTGCACCAGCGCACGCGCTTGAACTCGGGGATCTCGTGGGCATCGAGCTGAAAGTCCTCGTCCACGCCGTGGAAGTCGAGCAGGTACATGACCTGCTCCTGGCCTCGAAACCGGGCCGACAGCTCGTCAGACACCGTGGGCGGGTACTCGTAGCGGGTCGGCCTCGCCCGACCCACGATCGCGCACGCCTCGCGCGGCGCCTCGAGCCCAAGCTCCTCCCCGAGCTCGCGCCACAGCGCCTCCTCATGCGACTCGCCCGGCTCGACGCCTCCCTGCGGGAACTGCCAGACGTCGGCGAGGTCGATGCGCTCCGCCATGAGCAGCAGGCCGTCCGCGCGCCGCAAGACGGCGCCTACTGCGGGCCTGTAGCCCCTCGTGTCGATCTCTTCGGTCATGTGGAGGCTCCTCTCGTGCGATGAACTTCTGGTATGAGGCGGTTGCACCTACCACGGCGGCCCAGGGAGGACCTCATGCTCGACCGCGAACAGCTCGAGGAGCTGGCCAAGGAGCTCCGCCTCCTCGCAAAGTACCGGGACGTTCCACACTTCCGTGGGTGGTACGAGCCCGCGTTCAACTTCTGGTTCGACCGCGCGATGACTACTCCAGCGGAGCTCGCCGCGCTCGAGCGCCTGTTCGATGTCGTGTCGTGGTTCAGCCCGATCGCCGATCAAGAAACCTACCCCAACTACACCAACGAACAGGACGTGTTCGACGCCGCGTGGCCCCTACGGCGACGCGTCATGAACAACCTGAACGCGCACGAGTGAGAGCATGGACCCCTTCGAAGTGTTCCCAGAGATGACCAGTTGGCTGTCGAGCGGCCACTTCCTGTCCTACGACGACGACACCTACATCGTGGTCATGATCACGTGCCACTACGAGATGACGTTCGCGGGCGGGCTGGTGTTCCCCAGGACGTTCAGCGTCTGCGTCGAACGCGACGAGGACTACGTCGAAGAGTACCAGTACAGCGGCTCCACAGGCCTCATCGGCGTCGTCCTCCGGCAGCAAGAGCGGGGCTGGTGGACAGAGCTGAACTTCGACTCCGACACGACCACGCTGAGGTCGTTCGACCCGCCGAGGTGGGAGCCCGCGTCGAGCATGTATTGGGGGAACATACGGAACGTGGGGCATCCGCTCATTCCGCTGTTTTCGTAGGTAAGCACTCAGCGTGAGGTCGCACTCGACCCGATACGCGAGTGGGCTTTGGGTTCGCGTGGTGGGAAGAGAACGGGGGGTGGGATTGCCACACGGTCCCCCAGCGGCCGCTCGCTCGCGCTCGCTATCGCGGTCCCCTCG
>CAJXPN010000427.1 GCA_913058025.1 uncultured Myxococcales bacterium
ATCTACACAGAGTAGATCGTCGGCAGCGTCAGATGTGTATAAGAGACAGCTATCGCCCTCGGCGACGAGATCCTCGGCTACTTCGTGCCCGACTTCGCCATCCCGTTCGCGCCGCTCGTTGTGTTGGGGCTCGTGACCAACTTCGCCAACGTCTCGCTCGACGTGCCCACGCGGTTGTTCCAGATCGAAAGCAACTACCGCGCCTTCATCTGGCTCAAGCTCGTCCCTGTGGCGCTGGGCATTGCGCTCACGATGGCGTTGATCTTCGCCTTCGAACTCGAGTCGCTCGCGCTCATGATCGGGCAAACCGCCCCGAGGGTGCTCGTCGTCGTGCTCGTCTACCTCGCGCTGCGCGACCGGATGCGCGAGGGGTTCGACGTCGGGATCGTGAGGTCCTCGATCGCCTTCTCGCTCCCGCTCCTCCCCTACCAGCTGATGAACTTCATCCTCGGGACGTCCGACCGCTTCGTGCTCGAGCGCTACGCCACCCTCGCAGACATCGGCGTCTACTCGCTGGGTTATACGCTGGGCGCAACGATGCTCCTCTTCTGCAGCATCACCCACGCGTCGTGGCAGCCGATCTTCTACGACCTCATCCCCGACGAGCGTGAGTGGGAACGCATCGCCGAGTACATCCAGCGGCTGCTCGTGTTCCTGCTCGTCATCGCCACGGGCGGCGTGCTCGTCGCGAAGCCGTTCGTCGAGCTCTTCTTCGACGCGGGGTACGCGGGCGGCGCGCCCGTGACCGCGTGGGTCATAGCGGGGCTCTTCTTTCACGGCGTCTTCGTCGTCTTCCACCTCTGCATCCTCCAGCGCGAGCGTAGCTCGTGGATGCCCGCGATCAGTGTGTGCG
The DNA here is from genome assembly GCA_913058025.1 of uncultured Myxococcales bacterium. Taxonomy (GTDB): domain Bacteria; phylum Myxococcota_A; class Bradymonadia; order Bradymonadales; family Bradymonadaceae; genus CAJXPN01. The sequence goes on from CAJXPN010000427.1 coordinate 854, forward strand.
CGGCTGCGGTGAACCTGGCGACGTGCGTCCTGCTCGTGCCTCGCTACGGCATCCTCGGGGCGGCGTGGAGCACCTTCATGGCGTACCTCATCGAGGGCGCGCTGACCCTGATCATCGCTCAGCGCATGCTCCCACTGCCCATCCGATACGCGCGCCTGGCCCGAGGCCCCGCGCTCCTCGTCGCCCACGTCGTGTTCTTGAGCGTGCTTGAGCCGGGGTTGTGGGGCGGCGTAGCGCTCGGCCTCGCGTCGCTGGCCGCCCTCGTGTTCTTCGAGCGCTCGTGGTTGTTGAGCGATGTCTATCGCCGCCTGCGTCGCTGAGCCTCTTCATACCCAGGGCGGGTCAGGAGAGGCGTCGCGCGTCCTCCGACAACAGCTCGTCGGTCAAGCAGGAGATGGTCATGCGCAACACCAGTATGCTTGGCGAGACCCTCACGTGGGTCGCGCTCCCCTTCACCACCTTCTTGAGCATCCCGGGCACCCTCCGCTTGAGCTCTTTCTTGAGGCGGCCCTTGAGCGTGGTCCTCGTGTTGCTGGATCCGGCGTCGAGCCAGCGAAGCGCGTCGCCGCAGAGATCGCCGTAGAGCCCCTGCGCGCGCTCCGTCTCGACGACGCCGCGCAAGACTGCGCGGACATCGGGTCGCTTCAGCAACTCGTCGAGCGACACGGTGGCGTCCTCTGTGGCGTACGGGACGTTGATGTTCTTGCTGTCCAGGATCTCTCTGAACAGCCGCTTCTCCTCCCGTTGCGTGTCAGGCTGCTGGCGGACGAGGCTCAGGATCTCGGGCGAGAGCAGCGGGTTGACCTGCTCGGTGTAGGAGTACTTGATGTCGGAGAGCGCCGAGAGCACCAGGGGCAGCCTGAACTGATGGTACAGCCGGTCTCGCCACATTTGGAGCGTCTCGCGTTGCCTCCGCTCGTAGCCGACAGGCCAGACCTGCCGAGGCCATCCTGGGAGCTCGCCCAGGTGCGACAGCTCCTTGATGTCCGCGCACATCAGGCACCCGACCTTTGCCCGGACGTCGAGCTCGCTGTAGCTCGCGAGCCACCCAAACCCCTCATCCCCTCGGATGATGTTCACGCCTCGCCTGCTCAGGTGCTCCCACGCCCTCATCCCATCCATGTAGCCCGCGATGTGGTCCACCGCGCCCTCGCTCGCCCAGACGAACCTCCTGAGGATCTCCTCGAAGGGGAGCTCCTCATCGTCCAGCGTCAGGAACTCGTGCTCAGTGCCGTAGCGTGTGGCGAGCCGAGCCGCGATCGCCGCGTCCGTCCTCCCCGAGGCCGCTGCCGCCGAACCCCACGTGATCGTGCGCAGCGGCGACCCGCGGTCGGCGTGCGCGCTCATGAACTCCAGGATGGATCTGCTGTCGTAGCCGCCCGACAAGGAGAGGACCCACGCGTCCTCGTCCCAGCCTGCGAGAACCTTCATCCGCGCGTCCAGGAGCGCCTCGAGCTTGCGCCGTTGCTCTTCGACGCTCTGCCCGTGAGCCTCCTCGAAGCGGATCGGGTCCGCCTCGATGGCGGTTGTCCACGCCCCCACGTCCAGGGTGACGCGAGCCTGCGCCTCGAGCTTCGAGATCCTCGCGTCCCAGCTCCCCGATGGGCCGAGGGTGCCTGTCGAGAGCTGCCACGGGAGCGCCTGCTCGTCGCGTTCGAAGCGCCCAGTCATCATCACGATCAGGCGCTGGGAGGACGCAGCGATGAACACGTCCTCGTCCTTGAAGTACCACACCCCGCGGGACGCGCTCGCGTCCGTCGACACCTCGACGACCTCGCCGTCGTGGCGCACTAGCGCATAGGTTCCCTCAGGGAGCGGCGCGCCGGGGCGAGGGTCCGCGCGCCCCTCGAAGAGCTGCCCGAGCACGGCCACGTCCTCCGAGACGAGGAAGGGGGCGGCGCCCGAGGTGACGCCGAGCAAGGCGTGCGCGCCGAGCTCGTGGACTCTCGGCTCGATCGACGCGCGAATCGACGCCGGGGTGACCGCTCGCGCCGCGGCCAACACACGCTCCGCGTGCTTGTCGAGTTTGCGTGGGTCTCGTGCCACGACGAGGGCGAACTTGGCCATGGGTGTCGACTCTCTTGTGCGCGACGCGTGTCCTTGTCGACAGAGTAGCCAGATCGGTTGCGTTGTCGATGCTCATTGATTAAGTGACGGGGGAACGGGACGGGACCCTCCGAGACGTGAAGGGCGCTCGCCGACGTCGTGTCGTTTGCCGTTGGAGCCAGTATGACCCGTGAGAAAGCGCGCCGGATCCTGTTGCTCACGTACAGCCTGGGTGGGGGCGGCGCCGAGCGCACCCTCCTGAACCTCGCTCAGCGGTTCGACCGCGAGGACGTGCTCGTCGTCAGCTTCTCGGATCGCGTCGAGTACGACCTCGGGGACCTCTCCATCGAAATCCTGGGTGTCGACCCGCTCTCCTCATCTCGGGACGCGGCCGCCCGCGCCAGGAGGATGGTCGAGGTCCTGCGCCGCTTCGCCAGCGTGCGCGCGCACTTCGCGCCGGACGTCTGCGTCAGCTTTGGCTTCTGGCCCAACCTCATCAACGCGATGACCCGTGGTGACGGCCGCTCCGTCCTCAGCGTCCGCAACAACCTGTCGACGCTGCTCGGCAGCGACCGCTTCGCCCCGCTCTACCGCGCGATGGTCCAGTGCGTCTTCCCGGGCGCCGACCACATCGTGTCGCTGTCACGGGGGGTCAGGCAAGACCTGCTCGCGTCGTTCCACATGCCCCCCGAGCTCGTGACGCCGATCTACAACCCCGTCGAAATCGGCAGGCTCGAGGCGCTCGCGAGCGAGCCGTTCCCTCAACGTGAGCTCCTGGGCGAGCGATGGGTCGTGACCGTCGGCCGAATGGTCGAGCAGAAGGGGCAATGGAGGCTGCTCCGGGCGTTCGCGCGCACGCGAGAGTCGGTCCCTGACGCTCGGCTCGTGATCTTGGGGGAAGGGGCGCTGCGCGAGCGCCTCGAGGCGCTCGCTGGTGACCTTGGTTTTCGCGTCTCGCGGCGCCTCGATGAGGTCGCCGACGTCTACATGCCTGGCTTCGTCTCCAACCCTTACACGTTCATGCGTCACGCCAGCGTCTTTGCCTTCCCGTCGCTCTGGGAGGGTTTGGGGAACAGCCTCGTCGAGGCCATGGCCTGTGGCGCGTCTGTGTGCGTCTCGGACTGTAAACATGGCCCGCGTGAGCTCGTGGCGCCAGGTGTCTCGTTGGAGGAAGACGTCACCCTCCCCCTCGTGACCCCGCTCGGGACCCTCATGCCCACGCCCGATCGGGCGTGGGCCGACGCGCGGGAAGAGCTCTCGAGCGTTGAGCTCGCTTGGGCTCGTCGATTGACGGAGATGCTGCTCGACCCGACCCGGGGTGACGCGAACCGCGACGCCGCGCGAGCCTCGATGCTCGGTCGCTTCGACGTCTCCGAGATCGTGGCGCAGTGGCGGAGCGTGTTCGTCAGCGTGAACTCTGGCGCTCCCATGGCGCCACACCGTAAGGGATCATGAGGAGCAAAGTGGTCACGTAGAAGGGCATCATCGGGACCCTGTAACGGGACAACGTCCCGAGGTTCGTGGTGCCCAGCCCCACGCCCACGCCGAACAACACCACGAACGTCATGCAGAAGAGCAGCATCGGTACCTTGAGGAGCGCCGTGAGCGCCCCTCTGGGGGTCCTCGTGTACAGCGCGATTCCCCACAACAGCGTGATGGCGGCCGTCTCTAGGCCGTTGAACAACGCGACCGCGTTGTGCACCTCGAAGATGAATGGTCTGAACAGAGTGTTGATGAGCGCCAGCGGTGCGAACATTGCTTGTTGGGTCAGGCTCGTGGCCTCGCCCGAGCCGATCTGGAAGGTCGAGCCGCCTCGGTCGCGCTCGCCATACTGCTGCAGGCGGGCCGTCTCCTCTGCGATCTTGTCGATCGAGAAGATCGGGAAGAACTCGCCAATCGCCCACACCATGCCCAACGAGAACACCACGCCGCCGATCACGTTGATCGGCTTCTTCGCCAGCGCCGTCAGGTCGGCGCCCGTGTCACGGAGCCTGTTGGCGCTGTAGTACAAGCCGAAGGCCACCGACAACGGCACCGCGATGTATGGCTTGATGTTGATGACGAACGTCCCCCCCCACATCCTGTCTCTTATACACATCTCCGAGCCCACGAGACAGGCAGAAATCTCG
>CAJXPN010000428.1 GCA_913058025.1 uncultured Myxococcales bacterium
GAGATTTCTGCCTGTCTCGTGGGCTCGGAGATGTGTATAAGAGACAGGAGCTGGCCGTTGCTCGAGGCGCGCGCTCCGTCGGGGAGGTAGAAGGTGTCCTCGAGGCCGGTGCGCAGGTTCCCGCCGAGCTCGGCGGTGCGTCGGTGGAGGTCCCAGACCTCCTGGCGGCCGATGACGATGGATTGCCAGCGGGCGCCGTCGGGGACGAGGTCGACCAGGATGGGGAGGAGGTCGGCGCGCGCGGGCATGCCACTGGCGACGCCCTGGACGAGCGAGACGGTGAAGTGCTCGGGGAGCATGCCCTTGCGGGCGAACATGTCGACGGAGCGGATGATGCCGGTGTCGAAGCACTCGCACTCGGGGACGATGGAGTGGGAGGCCATGGCGTCGAGGTAGCGGGAGACCTTCTCGATGGGGTTGTCGAAGAGCATGGGGGGCCAGGCCCAGGCTCCGCTCGAGCGGAGCTTGAGGTAGTTGAGCGAGCCGGAGTTCATGGCGGCGATCTCGGGGCGTACGCGCTCGAGTACAGCGAGCGGGCCGGAGATGTCGTCGCCCACGACGCCGGTGGTCATGTTGATGAGGATGCCCGGCGCGGCCTCTCGGATCGCGTCGACGATCTCGGCGGCGAGGTCGGCGTCCCATGAGGGGAACAACCCGGCGGACTGCTCTCGGACGTGGATGTGTGCGATGCAGGCGCCGGCGTCGAGCGCCTCGCGGGCGGCCTGCGCCATCTGCGCGGGCGTGTAAGGCACCGGATGCGTTTGGGGATCGGTGAGGACGCCGTTGAGTGCGGCGGTGAGCAAGACCTTGTCCATGTGCGGGCTCCGTGGGGTCGGGGGTCATGGGACGAGTGAGAGGATACGCGTGTTCGGCGCGAGGCTCACGTGGCGATCAGGGGTGTGAGAGCTGGCGAGGTCGGGTCTAATCTTGTAACGTGTGCGCAAGTGCGCTTTGCGACCCAGCCACGTGAACTCGTGTCAGTGACCCCATCCATACGTGGGGGGTCGAGGGTAGTCCTGAAAAGGAGCGCGCGTTTGGGTGAGTCGTTCGCTACGTTCGTGAGGTTGCCTGGTCATGTGGAAACTCTGCATTGAGGACGATGAGGGAGGACAGACGGTCGTCCCGATCATCCGAGATGAGATCACGATTGGTCGTCAGGAGGGGAACACCATCCGTCTGACCGAACGCAACGTCTCTCGCCGCCACGCGAAGTTGGTGCGCAGAGACGGAATGCTCTATCTCGAAGAGATCGACGCGCGTTACGGGATCCGTAAGAACGGGTCCAAGATCGCGCAGAGCGAGGAGTTCACCGAGGGTGACGTCTTCGTGATCGGCGACTACCGCCTCACGTTGCAGACGGAGCGCCCGAAGGGAGCGCCAGCGCCCTCCTCGGCGCGGCCGCCGATCCCCAAGGCACCTCCTGGGACGACGCGTAACCGCTCGGACGAGGGCACCGAGGTGCTCCCGGCGCTGCCGGCCAAGCTCGTGATCATCTCGAGCAACTTCGCCGGGCAGGAGTTCCCGCTGGCGCGCAAAGAGATGTTGATCGGTCGCGGTGACGAGTGCGACATCATCATCGACCACCGATCGGTGTCGAACAAGCACGCCAAGATCACGCGAGACGGGACGACCTATCAGATCGTGGATCTGAACAGTAAGAACGGCCTCAGGATCGGCGGAGAGCGTTACACGAACGTGCCGCTCAAGCGCGGCGACGTGGTCGAGCTGGGGCACGTGAAGTTCCGCTTCGTCGAGCCCGGCGAGAACTACATCTTCACGCCTCAGTCGATCGACTACAGCACGCCGAGTGACGACGCGTTCTCGTCCGACAAGAAGGGGCCGAACATCCCCGTCATCGCGGGCGTGGCGATCGTGGCGGCGCTGCTCATCGGCGGCCTGATCTACGTCCTCTCGGGCGGCGGCGGAGAGGCCGATCCAGTCGAGGGCGACAACCTGATGGCCGCAACGAGCTCGATCGCCGAGGAGCCCATCAAGGGCGACACCGCCGAGCCCGTCGAGGAAGCCGAGGACCCCAAGGTCGACGTGGGCATCGAGGAGGCCGCGGGCCACTACGAGGCTGGCGACATCGAGAAGGCGATCGGATCGCTCGATGGCCTTAGCAAGTACTCCAAGCCGTCGGCGCGCCAGAAGCGCGAGATCGGCGACCTGACCTCGAAGGCCAAGCTCGAGCGCCCCAACCAGCAACACTACATCGCGGCCAAGGCCGACGTGGAGAAGGAAGACTGGGCGGGGTCCTACCAGAGCTGGAGGGAGATCCCCACGCACTCGATCTTCAAGGGGATCGGCGAGAAGGAGGGGATCCCGAGCGTGATCGCCGCGGGCCTCATGGCGCTCGCGCAGACGGCGTTGGAGGAGGGAGAGCTCGAGGACGCAGAGAACTACGCCAGCGACGCCGTCTCGGCCAACGCCGGGGTCACCGGGGCCGCCGACATCCTCGCCGAAGTCAAGCGACGCCAGGGCGCGGTCGCCAAGAGCAAGGCACCCAAGAAGTCCGACACGGACTCTCCGCGCAAGGTCACCAAGCGCAAGGTGATCTCGGTCGACGAGCCCGAGCTCACGCGGGAGGAGGCCAGGCAGATGGCCAACGACGCGCAGAGCAAGATCTTCCAGGGTGACGCCAGCGGCGCGATCAGCATGTGCAAGAAGGCGCTCTCGGCCAAGGCGTACAGCTGCTACCGGATCATGGGCGTGGCGTACAAGCAGCGCGGTGACGTGAACGCGGCCTGCAAGAACTTCAAGAAAGCGCTGCGCTACGAGCCCACCAACAAGCAGGCTCCGATCAAGACGAACATGGAGAGCCTGGGCTGCCCGTGAACGGCGCCCTGCTCTCCTCGTCACCCCCACCACCAAACATCTGGCATAGACTCCACCCCACGCGAGTTATGGGGCGGGCACCCTCTGGTGTCCTCTCTGGACATGCCACACGTAGGAGCTCGTCATAGGACAAAAAGTTCACGGTGACCTGAGCAAGCTCAAGGCCAGCCAGATCAAGTCGCTCGAGAGGCTCCACAAGAGGCGCGTGCCTCGGCAGGCGCTCATCTCACAGGACTTCGCGACCCAGCTCACGTTCATCTCCGAGGAGTTGGGGCGCGTGGTCGCCGTGCTCGTCGATCGCGCCGGGAGGGTCCGTGAGGTGATGGTGGGTGACGCCGAGCGCGTGTACCTGCCCGACATCGGGAGGCAGCGCGCAGGCTCGAGCCGCTTCCGCGGCATCCGCTTGCTCCGCACCAACCTCCACGACGAGGCGCGCGCGATCGCGCTGACCTCGGACGACGTCACGGACATGTCGCAGCTCCAGCTCGACGCGGTCGTCAGCGTGGGCGTGGGGCCGGGGGGTTACCCGGGCCAGACCGCCTGGGCGTACCTCGTGCCGCCGAACCCGGACAGGATCGTCCACGAGGAGCTGCGCGCGCCGAACCCCTCCGAGCTCGAGACCTCGGTCGACTTCGACGGGTTCATCGCCGATCTCGAGTCGGAGTTCCAGCGCAAGTCCGACCAGACCTACACGACCGGCGGCACGCCGGCGATGCTGGCGTACGCGGCGACCCCTGGTGGACGCTCCGCGGAGGCGGAGCTCGAAGAGATGCGCGAGCTGTGCCGCACGGCGGGCGTCGAGGTCGTCGACGAGGTGATCCAGAAGAGGACCACGCTGCACCCGAAGTATGCGATCGGCCGCGGCAAGCTCGAGGACCTCGAGCAGCAGGCGCTCCAGCGCGACGTGGACCTGTTGATCTTCGGCCAGGACCTGACGCCAGGGCAGATGCGTACGATCACGGGCGAGACCTCGCTCAAGGTGATCGACCGAACCCAACTCATCCTCGACATCTTCGCCCAGCACGCGAAGTCGGCGGACGGGAAGCTCCAGGTCGAGCTCGCGCAGCTTCGCTACAACCTCCCCAGGCTGGGCGATCGCCACACCGGCATGAGCAGGCTCGTGGGAGGCATCGGCGGCCGAGGCCCGGGAGAGACCAAGCTCGAGATCAACAGGCGCCGCGCCCGCGATCGCATCCGCGCGCTGGAGAAGCAGATCGAGAAGCTGAGCCAGCAGCGCGCGCTACGCCGCAAGCGTCGCGTGGACTCGGGAGAGCCGATCGTGAGCGTCGTCGGGTACACGAACGCGGGCAAGTCGACGCTGCTCAACCAGCTCACGAACGCGCAGGTCTTGAGCGAGGACAAGCTGTTCGCGACGCTGCGCCCGACCTCGCGCAAGCTCGGGATCGACGCCAAGAGATCGATGGTGCTGACGGACACGGTGGGGTTCATCCACGACCTCCCGCCCGACCTCGTGGCGGCGTTCAAGGCGACGCTCGAGGAGCTCGAGGAGTCTGACGTGCTGCTACACCTCGTGGACGTCTCCGAGGAGGAGGCTAGCGCGCGGATCGACGCGGTGGATCGCATCCTGACCGAGCTAGGGCTCGGCGAGAAGCGGAGGCTGCTGGTGTTCAACAAGACGGATCGGGTCGAAGAGAGCGTGGTGCGCTCGATGACGATGCGCTACGGCGCGATGGGTGTGAGCGCGCTGGACGCGTCGACGCTCAAGCCGTTGGTGGCGAGGCTGACCCGCATGCTGTTCGACGAGCCGAGCGCGTGAGCCGGACCGCGTGCGCCGGACCTATGAGTCCGGCGCACGCGTTCACTTGGGCTCGGGCTTGAGGAAGGCCTTGCCGCCCTTGATGACGACCTTGAAGTCGACGTTCTCGGAGCCGCGGGACTCACGCATCTTGTCGCGTTGCTGCGCCATGGAGCGGGCGACGGACTCGTAGGTCACGTTGCTGGTGGGTTCGTTGCAGCGGCGCTTGGCCTCGACGAGGTTGCGGTAGACGCGTCGGACGTCGTCGTCGCCTCCACCGGCGGGCCGAGACCCGGCGCGTTCGATGGTGCGGCTGACGGGGTTCTGGGCGCCCGAGGGGCGCTGACCTGCCTGGCGGGAGGTGCGTTGGATGGTGCGCCCGCCTGTCTCTTATACACATCTCCGAGCCCACGAGACAGGCAGAAATCTCG
>CAJXPN010000429.1 GCA_913058025.1 uncultured Myxococcales bacterium
GAACACGCACCATGTCCGGAGCTCTCCGCGCGAAGCGCGGGGGGCGCCAAGCGCGCAGCGCGGCGGCGGGGGTCACTGCCCCCGCACCACACTCTCCGCTCACCCGAACGCACCCCAACCGCCCCGCACTAAACAAAGACGCCCTCTCGGAAGAGCGCCGGCGATCACCAGCTCTCGACGCTCGGCCTCGCCTCGACCTGGAAGCTCCAGGCGCGGCGAGGTTGGCGCGCGAGGTGGAGAGCGATCTGGGCGGTCTCCGCGGGGCCGACGAAGGACGCGTCGTCTCTGTCGGGCATCCGCGCGCGCACGCTTGGCAGGTCGACCAGGCCGTCGACGATGATCAGCGCGACGTGGACGCCCTCTGGCCAGAGCTGGCGCGCGAGGCTCTCGCACAGGCTGCGCTGGGCGGCCTTGCCCGCGGCGAATGCGGTCGTGAAGGGCTTGCCGCGCAGCGACGCCGTCGCGCCGGTGACGAGGATGTTGCCCTCGCCGGCTTCCCGCATGCCGCCCACGACCCGCTGCGCCGCCACGAACAGGCCGCGGGCGTTCGTGCGCCACGCGAGCTCCATCGCGTCGACGCCGATCGCGTCCAGGTCCCCGAAGACCCCCGAGCCCACGTTCCACACGAGCGTGTGGATCGGCCCGAGCTCGGCCTCGATCGCGTCGACGGCGGCGCCGATGGCCGCGTCGTCGGTCACGTCGCATGGCACCGCGAGCCCGCCGAGCTCCTCGGCCAGCGCCTCGAGCTTGCCCGCGCTGCGCGCGAGCAGCGCCACGCTCCAGCCCGCCTCGGCGAACGCCCTGGCGTACGCCTCCCCGAGCCCCGGACCCACTCCTACCACCGCGCACACCTTCTTCTCCGTCATCGCGTCCTCTCCTCTGCTCTTGGTTTGGCCCGGCGCCTCGGGCGCCGGGCGTCGTTCCGTTCGTCGCCAAGAATATGCGGACGCATGTTTCGGAGTGAAGCGGCGATCTCGATCAGTAGCCGGGGATGGGCGCCTGGCGCACCCACTGGTCGCCCGAAGCGCACGCGAGCATGAGGTGCGCCACGTCGCCCTGCGAGATGCTCGAGCTGGGCGGCCTGTCGGGCAGGACGCGGTAGGTCCCGGTCGCGGGGCCCTCGAGGATCCTCGGCGGGCGCACGATGACCCAGTCGAGGTCGGTGCCCGTGATGACCTCGTACTCGCGGCGCTTGGCCTCCATGACGTGCTTCGAGACGAGGCTGATGATGAGGCCGATGACGCGCCGGCCGATCGTGACGTGGTCGTCCGGTGTGATCACGCCCGCGCCCGAGATCGAGACGAGGCGGCGCACGCCGTGCGAGGACATCGCCTGGGTGATTCGTTCGAGCGCCGCGCCGAAGAGCTCGACCTGCTCCGGCGCGTTCTCGCGGGCGCCCAGCGCGCTCAAGACCGCGTCGGCGCCCGCGATCGCGCGCCCGAGCGCGTCGGCGTCATCGAGCTGCCCCTCCACCACGCGGACCTCGTCGCGGCGGGGGACCTTGTCCGGCGAGCGCGCGAACGCGGTCACCTCGTGGCCAGCGTCCAGGGCCAGGCCGACGAGGTGTCGGCCGACGCCCCCTGTTCCTCCGAATATCGTGATCTTCATGGCGCGTCCTCTCTTTGGGTCGTGTCGTGGATGGGTGGCTTCGCCCACACGTGCGCGTGGGCCGAGACGTAGTCTCGTATCGTTCGGCCAGGTCGCCCGAGCAGGCGCTCGAGCGTGGGGTCCTCCTGGGCGCCCTGGCCGAAGCGGAGCAAGAAGTGGAGGGCCGTCTGGACGGCGATCGCGCCGCGCGGCAGACCCCTCCTGCGCAGGTGGAGCGCGTAGCCCAACACCGACGCGGGCTCGTATCGGATCGGGCGCCCGATCGCGTCCTCGAGCGCGCCGGTCACCTCCGACCAGGGCACCGCGCCGGGGCCGGCGAGCGTGTAGTCGGCGGCGCGGTGTGCGTCTGGATCGGAGAAGACGACCGCGGCCGCCTCGGCGATGTCTCGCCCATCTATCCAGTTCACCTGAGAGCGCCCGGCGGGGACGTAGATCCTGTCGTCCTCGACGATGTCGAGCCTGTAGGCGTCCTGGAGGTTCTGGGCGAAGAAGCCCGGGCGCAGGTTGGTGAAGTGTTCGCTCGTGGCGCGCAGGTGGTCCTCGACGGCGCGGTGGGGGACGAAGCGGTTCGAGCCGGCGCCAGCCACGGACAGGAACACGACGTGCCCGACCCCGAGCTCACGGGCACGAACGACGAACGGTATGAGCGTCTCGCCGACGTCCGAGATCGCGGGCGGGCGTACCAGGAACAGCCGGTCGGCGCCCTCCAGCGCCGCGTCCCAGGTGCTCCCGTCCTCGAGGTCGAACGCGACGGAGCCTGCGATCGCGGATGGGTCTCTCGACGCCGCCCGAGCGGGGATCCCGCGCGCAGCGAGCGCGGCGAGCACCTCGCTCCCGATGTTCCCGGTCGCGCCGGTCACGAGGACGTGTCCCTGGCCAATCATGGCGCCCCCTGGATGTCATGTGGTTCGGAGAGCGTCCCCTCCACGATCCGGCCGATGAACGCCGCGTCGTCGCCTGGGCTGAACGCCGGGCCGCCGATGTAGGCGTTGAAGCAGCGCGCCTCCATGGCGCCGAGCAGCGACTCCGCGGCGACCTCGGCGTTGCACGGGGCGAGCGCCCCGGAGGCGCTCGCGCGGTCGAGCCAGTCGGTGAGCGCTCGCCGCATCTCGACGGGAGGCGGGGGCCCATGGCCGGCGCCAGGCAGCTCCTCGACGGGCACTCCGGCGGCCCGTATCACGATCAGGCTGGGGACCACGCGTTGGAAGAAGCCCATGAGCTCGATGAGGATCACGCGGAGGCGCTCGCGCGGCGCCTCGCCGCATGGCTCGGCGAGCTGCTCGAGGGCGCGAGGTCGCCCCGGACACAGCGCGTCCATCATGAGCGCGCGCTTGGAGCCCGCGCGTTGGAAGAGCGCGGCGTGTGAGACGCCCAGCTTGGCCGCGATCGCGTGCACCGAGGCGCCGGGCCCCTGGGCGATGAACACCTCGCGGGCTGCGTCGTGGATCTGCTGGTCTGTGACGGTCTTGGGTCGGGACATTTGTTTCTTTCTTGTAAGTAATTAATAGCTGCGCCTTCAATCTCATGACGCCTCCATCGAAGTCAAGCTACGTGAGGCCGGTCAGGGCCTCTATCCGTCGCGCTCGTCGCGTGGTCGAGCCGCGTGTGCGGACGCGAGCCGATCGCGTCTGGACTCGAGCTCGAGCATGCGGCGTTGCGGCGGCGCCCAGTCGCCTCCGGCGACCCGCACCTCGAGCGCGTCGAGTATTTCGTCGAGCGGCCCACGCTCGTCGGAGTCGACCCCGCGCGCGAGTAGCCCGACGCCTTCGATGAGGCGCGTGAGCGTCTTGTAGTCGCCCGCGCCGTAGTCGAGGATCGGCCAGAGCGACTCGTGGACCAGGCGCTCGAGCGAGTCGCAGGGGAAGACCGCGCGAAGGCGGCCCTGATCGTCGGCGCGCAGGTGCGCCGGGTGGTCGCGCTGGACCCACCGAGAGAGCAGGTTGAGCAGCGCGTTGAGCGCCATGACGGCGGTCGTGGGGTCGTTGATCCCGGGGGAGAGCGCGCGCAGCGCGATGTCGGTGAGCTGCTCGATGCCGTAGTGGAGATCCTGGGCGCGCGAGCGCTCCGAGCCGAGCACGACCACCGCGCGGAGCCGCGCGCGCAGGTCGTCTTCATCGTCGTAGGCCTCGCGCGACGCGACCGTCGCCAGCGCCTCGCCCTCGAGGACGTAGGCGCCCACGGGCCGCTCGAAGGCGAACGTCATGTCGGTGGAGCCGATGAGCGCGTCGAGCGCGTCGTAGTCGTAGCGGCGCACGTAGCCCGAGGCCAGCGAGGGCACGGAGAGGCGCTTGCCGTCGAGCCCCTCGTTCGGGTCGCCCTCGTAGGGCTGGCCCAGGTCGCCCAGCAGCTCCAGGCCGATCACCTCGAGCGTCTGCGCCTCGATCATCTCGATTATGTTGCCGACCTCGATCGAGCGCGCGACGTGGTGGATGAACGAGAGCAACGCGAAGATGGTCATTATGCTGAGCACCAGCGCCATGTTCACCGCGAGGGTCGGGACGAACGCGGGCGCCTCCTTCACGCTCCGCAGCACCAGGAGTGAGAACGCGAAGCTGCCCATGAACAGCCCGAGGACGTGGTGGTTGTGTGGGTCCCCGATGTAGCTGCGCAGCAGCCGGGGGGTGTACGCGTTCGCCGTCTGGATCACCACGACCATCATCAGCGAGAACGCCAGCGACACGACCGTGAGCGTGGCGCCGGCGATCGCGCCGAGCATCGTCCGCGCGCCCTCGGCCTCGACGAGGAATCAGCCGGGCCACCCGGGCCAACCCTCCAGGCTCCAGGCGTACCACTCCCCGCCGATCAGGGCGGCCGCGAGCGCGCTCAGAGAGAGCAACCACAGCACGGGGCGCAGCCAGAGGCTGTCCAGGAGCGACTCGCGCAGATCCATCAACCTGGCCTTGTAGGCACTCAGCGTCGTCTTCAGCGCGTCGAACATGTGTCGTCCTCTGGCCGATGTGGTGTGGAGGATCCCCGAGCGATCCAGACACTACCACGTCCACGAGGAGGCGCAGGGGCTTCGAGCTCGACGTCGAGGCCCGGCGTGAGCGCGTCTGGTTCTCATCGCCCTCGGGCTGCTATGACGGACGGCCGCGCGAGGGCGCGCGGGTATCTCGAGGCGAAGACGGAGCGAGGATGAGTGCACAGGTCAGGCTGCTCGCGGCGGTGACGATGGGGTTCTTCGGGGGCGGAGGCGTCGTGGCGATCTACGGGTTGCTGCTCAGCGACGCGGGCTACTCGCCCATGCTCACGGGCGGGCTGATCGCTGGCCCCGCGCTCACGGGAGCGCTGCTGAGGATACCGACCTCGGCGATGGCCGATCGGCTCGGCGCGAGGCGGCTCTTCATGGGGTTGGCGGCGCTCGGCGTGCTGGGGATGTACCTGACGACTGCGTCGCTCAGGCTGGAGC
>CAJXPN010000430.1 GCA_913058025.1 uncultured Myxococcales bacterium
CGCTCCCTGCGAGGTGCCTCGGCGAGCCGGCCAGGCGCTGTGGTCGGCGAGGGACGCGACGCCGGGCGAGTGCTCCGCGCGGGGGCGGAGAGGTCGAGGGTGCGCGCGAGCGTGACGCCCGACTCGTCGAAGCGGAGCAGCCTGGCGAGGTAGGACTCGATGCCGTCGCGCAGGTCGCGGACGTCCTCGCGGCTCGCCTGGGTCGACGCGGGCCTCGCCGACCACAGCGCCTGGCCGGCTCGCCGAGGCACCTCGCAGGGAGCGCAGGCAGGAGCCAGAGGAGCCCCAGGGTGGGTTCGTCCTCGGGCTCTCGAGCTCGCACGAGCCATCCCCTCGCCGTGAGGAGATGTCGGAGGCCGAGGAGGCAGGCTACACGCAGCGAAAGGACGCCCTCGAGCCCAAGGACTTCAACGATCCCAGGCTCAAGCGCCCCGACGCCGACTCCCCCCTCGTCGACGTGGTGCTGCGTCACCCGGGCTACTCGGACCGGCGCATCGCGCAGGTCCTGAGCATCTTGCTCTCCGTCGACTATCCGACCGCTCGCGGCATCGCAGAGGACGCACCCTGCGTCATCCTCTGGGGCGTCGACCGCGCCCGCGCCATCGAACATTTCCAGCATCCCATCGACGGCGCGGGCGGCAAGGTCCTGCTCGTCGAACCGAACACGTTCGCCCCTGGCTGACCCGCGCGCGAAAACCGCTTGCGCGACCGCGCACAAACAAGGTAGTCAGCCTCGCCCAAGCCACTGATAGGCATCGACTTTCATGCCCTGGCGAGCGAGGAGACGCGCCATGAGTGCATCGTGCCCCTATTGCGGATTCGACAACGAGGAGGACACCGCCGCCTGCACACGCTGCGGCGCGGTGGTCGACGCCGCCGAGGCTGACGAGGACGACCTCGCCGCCCTCGGCGTCGACGAGGTCCCCTGCCCCTCTTGCGGCTCCATCAACACCTCGAGCGCCGAGTACTGCACCTCGTGCGGCACCCCCATGGCCGTGATCACGCGCGTCATCGAGCTCTCCAGCGCGAACCAACGCGGGCCACTCGAGACGTGGCGCGTCTTCGGCGTCGAGACCCAAATGGTCGCGCGCGACGCAGACCTCGCGAGGCTCGACGCGCTCCACCACGCGTGCGTCGCGTCCTCCTCACCCTCGTTCGTCGCCGTCACGTCGGGGACCGGGTTGGGGAAGAGCCGCCTGTTCGCGGAGCTGCGTCGTGAGCTCGACGCGACGTTCTCGTCCGCCGTCGTCGCGCAGGCCGAGTGCCGCGTCATCACCACGGCGCCGTTCGCCGTCATCGGCAGGCTCCTCCGCGAGCGCTTCTACATCTCCGAGGACGACCCCCACGCCATCGCGAGCCGAAAGTTCGGCGAGGCGATCCGGTCGATCCTGCGCGACGACGAGTCCGCTCGGCGCGTCGCGCGACTCGTCGGGCACATGATCGGGCTCGGCTCAGGAGACGACGACGCGCCCATCCCCGAGGACCACAACCGCTCCTTCGAGGCGCTCGCCGAGTTGCTCCGCGCCGACGCCGCGCGCGACCCGATGATCCTCATCATCGAGGACATCCAGTACGCCAGCGCCCAGACCATCCGGCTCATCACGTACCTGAGGCGAGCGCTCTCCGAATCTCCCGTCCTCATTCTGCTGAGCTGGAACCCCGACGAGGTCATCGACGGCTCCGAGCTCTCATCGTTGGAGACCGACGAGTCGATCGTGCTGCACAACCTCACCGACGAGCAGGTCGACGCGTTCGTCCGCCAGACGCTCTACAAGGCGCGCGAGGTCCCCAAGATCCTCGTGGACAAGATCGTCGAGTCGGCGCACGGCAACCCGCTCGCCGTCGAGGAGATGCTCAGGCTCCTCATCTCCGAGGGGACCATCGACACGCGCCAGAGCGAGTGGCTGGTGCATGCCTCCAGGGTCAAGAAGGTCAAGCTGCCTCAGACCGTCGAGGCCGCCGTCCGCGCTCGCCTGCACGCGCTCAACAGCGAAGAGCGCGGCCTCCTCGAGATGGCCGCCTGCGTGGGGGACGCGTTCTGGCCGAACCTGCTGGTCAGCCTCGGCCGCCTCGCCTCCGAGCGGGACCGCAAGGCCGGCGATGGGCTCGACGACGCCACCCGGGTCGCCGCCATCCTCGAGTCGCTCGAGCGAAAGGACATGGTCCGACGCAGAGAGGGCTCGACGATCAACGGCGAGCGTGAGCTCTTCTTCAAGCACAGGATCGAGCGGAAGGCGCTCTACGCCGGGCTCGACTCGGGCGCTCGCCAGCGCTACCACCGGCTCGCCGCGCAGTGGCTCGCGCGCGCATCCGAGCGAGACGAGCTCGACCTCGACGAGGCCATCGCAGAGCACTTCGACAGCGCGCGCTGCCTCGACCACGCGGCGCGCTGGTACCTCCGCGCCGCGAGGCTCGCGCGCAAACGCTACGCCAACAGGAAGTCGATCACGCTCTTCACCAAGGGCCTGAGCTACCTCTCTGACGCCGACATGGACATCAAGATTGCGGCCTTCCACGACCTCGGCTCGGTCTACGACGCGCTCGGTGAGTTCGACCAGGCGCTTGCCTACTACAGGGAGTTGCTTCGTTACGCGTGGTTGCTCGACGACGGCGCCAAGTCCGGCGTCGCGCACAACAAGATCGGCCGCGCGCTGCGCTCACTCGGTGAGTTCGACGACGCGCTCGACTCCCTCGAGCGCTCGCTCGTGCTCTTCCAGACCGCGCAAGACCTCAAGGGCGTCGCGTCGACGCTCGACGACATCGGCAAGATCCACTGGATCCGCTCCGACTACACCGAGGCGCTGCCACGGTACCTCGCCGCGCTCCAGCTCCGACGCGAGGTCGGCGACAAGCGCTCCATCGCGCTCTCGCTCAACCACATCGGCTCGCTTCACCTCCAACGCGGGGAGTTCCGCGACGCGATGATCTACTTCCGGGAGGCGCTCGAGCTCCGCCGCGAGGTCGACGACCGGCAGGGCGTCGCCGAGAGCTTCAACAACCTCGGCATTTTGTGCCTCGAGCGCGGCGACCACGGCCAGGCGACCACGCTCTTCGAGGAGGCGCTCGAGATCATCGTCGAGATCGGCTACCGCGCCATGGAGGGCTTCGCGTTGAACAACCTCGGCGAGGCGCACCTCGTCATGGGCTCGGTCGACCGGGCGACGGAGCTGCTCGAGCGGGCGCTCGAGATCGCGGAGGAGTCGGGCGAGCCCCGCCTCGTCTTCGACATCCTTCGCAACCTCGGACAGACCTCGCTGAAGAGGGGTGATCGCGACGACGCCATCGAGCAGATCGAGGAGGCGCTCGACATCGCCGAAGAGCTCGACTCGGGCGCGCTCCTGGGCGCCGGACACCAGTCGATGGCGGACGTGCACGCCCACTTCGTCTTCGACGCCGAGTTCTCCGAGGAGTCGATCGAGCTCGCGGAGGTTCACTACCAGATCGCGGCCAAGACCCTCTCGCAGGTCGGCAACGCCGCGCAGCTCGGCAAGTGCCTGACCGCGTTCGGGCACTTCCTGCTCGAGCAAGGCGACTTCGTGCGCGGCCGGCAACAGCTCGAGCTCGCCCAGGAGATCTTCGACAGGCTCCAGATGCGCAAGCTCTGGGAAGCCAACGACTCGCTCATGCAGACCCTGTGAACACAATGAGAGCAACCATGAAGACACGCACCCTGCCGCTCGCGCTCACCGCGCTCATCGCCCTGGGATGCGCCACCCCGAAGAAGAAGGAGGTCCTGAACGGCCCTCCCGCCAACGACCCGATCCGGGTCGTCGACGAGCAGTCCTCGGACATCGAGCTCCAGCTCTCCGACGACCCCATCACGCGCCGCAAGGAGCTCCTGGCGAGCTGCTACGCCACGACCCTGCTCAGCGAGAAGGCCATGGCGCTGGGCGGCCGCTCACACATCGCCCTGCTGTCGGCGACCGTCTCGTCGGGGCGCCTCACCGCGAGCTTCGCGCCCCCGACCCACGGCAGCGTCGCGGTCTTCGAGAAGTGCGTCGCCGCGTTCGTCTCCGAAGGCACCTTCGTCGTCCCGAAGGGTGGCGTCTTCGTGTCGCACGCCGTCGAGGCCACGCGCATGGACACCCGCGAGGGTGAGGTCACCGACGTCGCGAACATGCCCGTGAAGGAGGGCGCGATCCCTGGGACGGACTGGTCGGCGTCCAACGCCCGCACCGTGGCCATCATCGACGAGTGCATCACCGTCAAGCTCGGCGCCGTCACGTACCCGGACTTCACGATCCTGCTCACGCACGAGGTGCCCACCAGCGGTGAGGGAGGCTCCGTCCGCGTGTACAGCTCGTGGGAGGAGATGCCCGCCGCGTTCAACGACTGCGTGCGCATGGCCTCCGAGCTCGTCACGTACTCCCAGACGTCCGAGAACGGCCTGAGGCGAGTCCGCCACGTCGTCACCGTCGACGGGAACTGACCGTCCAACGCACGCGCGGCCCATCAGTAAACTGATCCTTCTCCTCAGCTTTCTGACTGCGCCTCGCGCGCGTCCCGCCACGTTCGAGGCCGCGTGCGGTCCTCCATACGCTCTCAGGGGCTGGTCGTGGTCTTGCTTCTGTAAGGCAGGAGCACACACGACGCGGAGGTACCAGATGCGACGATACGGAATATGGATGGCGGTCATGTTGACCGCATGCGGCATGGACATCGAAGACACGAGCCAGGGTTGGGAGTTCGACGAGTTCGCGCCAGCGCCTACCGCCGCCGATCCTCCCGTAGCCGATCCTCCGGCGCCTGACCTCCCCGACACGCCAGACACGCCCGACACTCCCGACGTCGACCTCCCAGGCGAAGAGATCGCCAAGCGGGGCCTGCTCGTGCACCGGGCACCCTGCCCCGCGTGCCGGGTGACCACGATGTTCTACCCGCTCCAGGACCTCGGTGGGCCTGTTCGGCCCAGAAGTGTCGCCCCAGGTCCAGGGTTCATGTCCACGTGCGACTCTGTCTCTTATACACATCTCCGAGCCCACGAGACAGGCAGAAATCTCGTA